>NZ_JBSFNS010000059.1:0-48298 GCF_053587275.1 Amycolatopsis sp. NPDC003676 | reverse complement strand
TTTTTGTTTTTTTTGTGGGGTGGGGGGTTTTTTTTTGGGGGTTATCTCTGCCTTGACAAGCACCCCCGAACCGCAGGGAGGCTTCGTATCGGGGTGCGGGGGAGGGGCTGGGTGCCTCGATCGTTGGGTGCCTCGATCGTTGGGTGCGTCGGTGCGGTGGGTGGCGTGGGGCTAGCGCCCCGATGTGGCGTTGGGTGCGTCAGATGCAACGAATGCCACATTGGGTGCGTGGAATGCACCCAATGCCACGTGGGGGGGCGCATCCGGCGGCAGGCGAAGGCGGTCTGTGGAGGACTCCTTGAGGGAATCTGATTCCGTGAGGGGGTGGCGGATTCAGGTGGTGGTTGCAACGCCTGGTGTTTGTTGGTGTGAGAGTAGCGTGTTGAGGGTTTCGGCGGGGGTGTGCCAGCCGAGGGTTTGGCGGGGTCGTCCGTTGAGTTCGGCGGCGACGCGGTCGAGGTCGGCCCGGGTGTGGCGGGAGAGGTCGGTGCCTTTGGGGAAGTACTGGCGGAGCAGGCCGTTGGTGTTCTCGTTGCTGCCGCGCTGCCAGGGCGAGTGCGGGTCGCAGAAGTAGATCTCCATCCCGGTGGCGAGAGCGATCTGCTGGTGGCGGGCCATTTCGGTGCCCTGGTCCCAGGTCAGCGACCGGACCAGCAGCGGCGGCAGGGTCTGGATCGCGTCGGTCATCGCCGCCGCGACCGCGGCGGCGTCGCGGCTCTCGGGCAGGTGCAGCAGCAGCACGAACCGGGTCGAGCGTTCGACCAGGGTGCCGATCGCGGATTTGTTGTCCTTGCCCAGGATCAAATCGCCTTCCCAGCGCCCGGGGACCGCGCGGTCGGCGGCCTCGGCCGGCCGCTCGCTGATGTTGACCATGTCCGCGATCCGCGCCCCGGGCCTCGCGCGGCGGGCCTGGGCCTGCCGGCGCGGGACCCGCAGCGCCCGCCCGGTCCGCAGCGCCGCGGCCAGTTCGCGGCGCAGCGCGCCCCGGCCCTGCACGTACAGCGACTGGTAGATCGTCTCGTGCGACACCCGCATCTCCGGCCGGTCGGGAAACTCCAGCACCAGTCTCGCCGAGATCTGCCGCGGCGACCACCGCCGGCCCAGCCCCGCCGCCACCGCCTCCCGCAGCACCGGGTCGGCGGCCAGCTTCGCCGTCTTCGGCCGTCTCGCGCGCTGCTCCGCCGCGTGCTGGGCGCTGCTGGCCCGGTAACTGCCGGACCGGACCGTGTTGCGGGCCAACTCCCGCGACACCGTCGACCCCGGCCGCCCGATCGCCCGCCCGATCGCACGCACCCCGTGGCCCGCCGCCCGCAGACAAGCGATCTCTTCCCGCTCGGCCAGACTCAACCGCACCGGCCCCGGCCGAGCGGGCGCATTCCCCATCACCCCGCCAGCTTGGCGGAACAACCGCGCCCCCGTCGGCGCGGCAATCCCCACCGACCACGCCGCCGGCTTCACCGCCAACCCGGCCCGGACCCGCTCCCAAAACAACACCTGCACCGACCGCGGCAACCACCGATACTTCCGCGCCACAACCCCACCCTCCAACAAGGCAGTGTTGCAACGACCCCATGACCCCAAGGGTCCTTGAGGGAATGCGGGTCGTGAGGGGAACCCTGAGGGAATCAGAGTCTGTGAGGGGAACCCTCACAGACTGCGGTTCGGCGCGCCCGGTGTTGGTTCCACTCGCCGGGACGACGGCGTGCTCTCGCTGCGGATGATAGGAATGGCCGGTGACCCAACCGAACTTGATCGACGCCGCCGCGGACGAGGCTGTCACGCTTACCAGCGAGCTGATCCGCATCGACACCACCAACACCGGCGACCCCGAAACCCTCGTGGGGGAACGCGTCGCGGCTGAGTACGTCGCGGAGAAGCTGACCGACGCCGGGTACGAGATCACCTACGTCGAGTCCGGCGGCAAGGACCGGCACAACGTCATCGTGCGGCTGCCAGGGGCCGATCCGAGCAGGGGCGCACTGCTGATCCACGGCCACCTCGACGTCGTCCCGGCGGATCCGGCCGAGTGGTCTGTGCACCCGTTCTCGGGGGCGGTCCAGGACGGGTACGTGTGGGGGCGCGGCGCGGTCGACATGAAGGACATGGTCGGCATGACGCTGGCCCTGGCCCGGCACTACAAGATCAACAATATCGTGCCGCCGCGCGACCTCGTGTTCCTGTTCGTCGCCGACGAGGAAGCGGGCGGCAAGTACGGCGCGCAGTGGCTGGTCGAACACCGGCCGGAGTTGTTCGAGGGCGTTACCGAGGCGATCAGCGAGGTCGGCGGCTTTTCGATCACCTTGAAGGACAACGTCCGCGCGTACGTGATCGAGACGGCCGAGAAGGGCATCCGCTGGATGAAGCTGCGCGTGCGCGGCACGGCGGGCCACGGGTCGATGATCCATCGCGACAACGCGGTCACCAAGCTGGCCGAGGCCGTGGCGAAGCTGGGGCAGCACCAGTTCCCGTTGGTGCTGACCGATTCCGTGCGCGAGTTCCTCGCCGGGGTCACCGAGATCACCGGCTGGGATTTCCCGGAGGACGATCTTGAGGGCTCGGTCGCGAAGCTGGGCAACATCTCCCGGATGATCGGCGCGACCCTGCGCGACACCGCGAATCCGACGATGCTCACCGCCGGTTACAAGTCGAACGTGATTCCGTCGGTGGCCGAAGCTGCCGTCGACTGCCGCATCCTGCCCGGGCGGCTCGAGGCGTTCGACCGCGAGCTGGACGAGCTGCTGGGGCCGGACATCGAGAAGGAGTGGATGGAGCTGCCGCCGGTCGAGACGACGTTCGACGGCGCGCTCGTCGACGCCATGACCGCCGCGGTGCTCGCCGAGGACCCGGGCGCGCGCACCCTGCCGTACATGCTCTCCGGCGGCACCGACGCGAAGTCCTTCCAGCAGCTCGGCATCCGCAACTTCGGCTTCGCGCCGCTGAAACTGCCCGCCGACCTCGATTTCTCCGGGCTCTTCCACGGGGTCGACGAGCGTGTCCCGGTCGACGCGCTCAAGTTCGGCGTCCGCGTGCTGGACCGGTTCCTCCGCTCGTCCTGATGCCCGGGTTCCGGCTCGCCGACGGCACGCCCCTGCACCTCGTGCGCAGGGGCGATCCGGCGGCGGCCGTGACGGTCGTGCTGCTGCACGGCTACGCGCTCGACCAGCGCAGCTGGGGCCGGATCGCCCCGGTGCTGCCGGACGCGGTCGAGCATCCGCTCGCGGTGGTCAGCTACGACCACCGCGGGCACGGCGAATCCGGCCGGGCCGCGCGCGGCACCGCGACGATGGGCCGGCTCGCAGACGACCTCGCCGAGGTGATCGAGCAGGCCGTCCCGCACGGCCGCGTCGTGCTCGTCGGGCACGACATGGGCGGGCTCGCCGTGATGTCGCTGACCCAGCGGCATCCGGAGCTGTTCGCCGCGCGCGCCGGCGGGCTGGTGCTGCTGTCGACGTCGTCGGGACGGATCGCCACCGAGGCGTCCGCGGCCTGGCCCAACGCGCTCGGGAAAGTCGCGCAGGACCTGGAAATGGTGCTGGGCGCGAAGCTGTACGGGCTGGTCCGCGAGCACACCAGCCGCGCGGTGAGCGCCGGGCTGCGCTGGTGGCTGTTCGGCGACGATCCCGACCCGGACCTGGTCGAGCTGACCGTCAAGATGATCCGCGGCAACTGGCCGCACACCATCTCGCAGTTCCGGCCCGCGCTCGACGCCTACGCGCGCGAGGCCGCGTTGACGCTGGCCGGAGACCTGCCCGTGACGGCGATCGTGGGGGAGCGGGACCGGATCGTCGCGCCCGCCGACGTGGAGCAGTTCGTGCACGGGCTCGCTCAGGGATACGCCGTGGTGCTGCCCGGCGTGGGGCACGTCGTCCCACTGGAGGCCGCCGCGCAGGTGGTCCCGCGGATCGCGTCCGTCGTCAATGAGGTCCACCGACAACAAAATCTGTCTTGACAAGCTGAGTGTTCCGACGCGACGATGGGACGCATGTTTCCCGTTGCGGTGATCGAGGACGCGGCCGCGGCCGAGGTGTCGCTGGACCCGGTCCGCGCCCGGCTGCTGGCCGAACTGGCGCAGCCGGCCTCGGCGACGATGCTGGCCGCCCGCGTCGACCTGCCGAGGCAGAAAGTGAACTACCACCTGCGCGCGCTGGAGAAGCACGGGCTCGTGGAGCTGGTCGAAGAGCGGCGCAAAGGCAACGTCACCGAGCGGATGATGCAGGCGACCGCGTCGTCGTACGTGATCTCGCCGTCCGCGCTCGCCGCCGTGCAGCCCGATCCGGCGCAGTCTCCGGACCGGCTGTCCGCGCGCTGGCTGCTGGCGGTCGCGGGACGGCTGGTGCGCGACGTCGGGATCCTCATTACCGGTGCGGCGAAAGCGAAAAAGCGCGTCGCCACCTTCGCGCTCGACGGTGAGATCCGGTTCGCTTCGGCGGCCGACCGCGCCGCGTTCGCGGAGGAACTGGCGACCGCGGTGACCACGCTGGTGGGGAAGTACCACGACGAAAAAGCCGAGAACGGCCGCGCGCACCGCGTGGTGCTGGCGGTGCACCCGAGCGTGCCGACGGGGGAGGAAAACGAGCATGGGTAAGGAATTCCGGGAGATCGACGTCGCCGAGGTCCCGGTCGAGCCGGAGCAGGTCTGGGCGGCGATCGCGACCGGGCCGGGCATCGACTCCTGGTTCATGGGCCGCAACGAGGTCGAAGGCGGAGTGGGCGGCGCGGTGCGCGGAGCGTTCGCCGCCTACGAGCCGACGCACGCGATCACCGCGTGGGACCCGCCCCGCCGCCTGGCCTACGGCGGCGAACCGGAGCCGGACGGACGGCGGATCGCGTACGAATTCCTCGTCGAGGGCCGGGACGGCGGCAGTTCGGTGATCCGCTGCGTCACGAGCGGCTTCCTGCCCGGCGACGACTGGGCGGACGAGTTCGAGGCCATGCAGGCGGGCGGCGCGCTGTTCTTCCGCAACCTGGCGGAGTTCGTGCGGTACTTCCCCGGCCGGACGGCGAAGCCGGTCACCGCGTTCGGTTCGACGGTGATCGCGGACTGGCCTGCGCTGTGGGCCGCGTTGGCGAAGGAACTGGGCGTTGACGAGCTGACCGTCGGCGCGAAAGTCCGGCTGGCCGGTGCCGAGGGCGTGCTTTATGCGGTTAACGACCAGACCGTCGGGATCCGCACCGACGAGGGACTTTTCTGCTTCATGCAAGGCTTCCGCGGCCCGCTGGTGGCGACGCACCACATCGTCGCTCCGGAGGTCGATGTGGCTGCCGAGGAAGCGAAGTGGGCGGAGTGGATGGCCGCGCTCGGCTGAGCCTTGTCGAAAACCGGGGCCGCCCGTTCGTCATCCGGTCGAGAGTGTTTTCCGACCAGGAGGAGAAACCGTGCAGTACGCGATGCTGATCTGCGGCGACGACCGCGAATGGGCCGCTTTGTCCCCGGCGGACGAGGAGGACGCGATGAAGCAGATCTACGCGTGGTTCGAACGCTGGCAGCCGGCCGGCAAGATCGGAACCGGCATCGAACTGCAGCCCCGCGAGACGGCGAAGACAGTGCGGGCCGGGTCACCCGGACAACCGCTGATCACCGACGGGCCGTACGTGGAGCTCAAGGAGATCGTCGGTTCGGTGATCCTGCTGGAGTGCGCCGACATCGACGAGGCGGTCGAGGTCGCCGCGAGCTGGCCGCTGGGTCCGGGGGTGAGCGCGGTGGAGGTCCGGCCGGTGATGAGCCGCGAAGAGGAGTGAGTCGCCGGCCGCCCGGAGCGCCATGATTCCCGGCTGACGGCGAGAAAGCCCGTCCCGGCAAACCCAGCGGGCGCCGGTGAGCGGCGGTTACTCGCCCGCGTAGCTGCTGAAGGTCCAGACCTGGCCCTCGGGATCGGCGCACGAGTACTCGCGGACTCCGGCCGGGGAATCGTGCACCGGGTTGAGGATCCGCGCGCCGGCGGCCTCGGCCCGGGCCTGGTGGCGGTCGAGCGTGCTGTCCGGCGTCCATACGCACAACGCGTGACTGGTGCCGCCCAGCACGAGCGGGCTGTGCATGCCGTACTGGTCGGCCTCGTGGTCCCGGCTGAGGAAGATGAGGCTCGCGCCCGCGCGGACCTGGGCGTGCTCGACGCCGTTCGCTCCGTCGACCACGAAATGCGACTCGAATCCGAACGCCTCGACGAGGAATTCGAGCGCCGCTTTCGGATCCGAGTAGGTGAGGTTGGGGTACACGGTTTGCGGCGGCGGAGTGTCGGCCATGCGGCCAGGCTACCGCTCGAACTCGGCTATCCGGCGCGTCATCAGCTCGCGCTCGGCCGGATTCGAAGCCAGCTCCAGTGCCCGCTCCGCCGACGCGAGCGCGTCGCCCGGCCGATCCAGTGCGGCCAGCAAATCGGCGCGGGCCGCGTGCCACAGGTGATAGCCGGAGAGGGCTTCCTCGAGCGCGTCGACCTCGTCGAGCGCCGGGCCTGGGCCGACGGCGTACCGCGTGGCCACGGCTCGGTTCAGCAGTACCACCGGCGAGGGATCCAGCGCGTGAAGCCGGTCGTACATCGCGCGTACGCCGGCCCAGTCGGTGTCCACGAAACTCCTTGCGACAGCGTGGATCGCGGCGATGCCGGCCCGGGTTTGATAAGGCCCGGGCCGGCCGAGCCGCACCGCCTCGCGCAGCCGGCGCAGCGCCCGCTGAATCGCCGGACCGTCCCACAATCGCCGATCCTGCTGTTCCAGCACCACGATCCGGTCCTGCGCGTCGAACCGCGCCGCGACGCGCGCCTGCTGCAACTCCAGCAACGCGGCCAGCCCGGCGGCTTCCGGTTCGCGAGGCAGCGCATCGGCGAGCTGCCGAGCCAACTCGACGCCCTCGCGCGTCAATTCCCGCCGCTGCGCCGAATCCCCGCTGGACAGATAACCCTCGTTGAACACCAAATAGAGCACGGCGAGCACGGCCGGCAGGCGGTCGGCGTACTCGTGCGGCCGCGGCGGTTCGAATCCGACGCCGCGTTCCCGCAACAGCCGCTTGGCTCGCGAAAGCCGTTGCGCCATCGTCGGCACCGGCACCAGAAAGGCGGCGGCGATCTCGGCGGTGGTCAACCCGCCGGCGGCGTACAGCGTCAGCGCGACCTGCGCCGGTTCCGGCAAATCCGGGTGGCAGCACGCGAAAATCATCGCGAGCCGGTCGTCGACCCCCGGCTCCGGCGGCGGTTCCGACGCTGCCCGAACGGCCTTCTCCCGCCCGGCCGCGTCCCGGCGAAGCCGGTCGATCGCTTTGCGCCAGCCGGTGGTGACCAGCCAACCAGCGGGACTGGCCGGCACTCCCTCGGCAGGCCACCGCTTGAGAGCTTCGGCGATCGCTTCCGACAGGGCTTCCTCGGCCAGGTCGAAGTCGCCGAGCCGGCGGCTGAGCGCTCCCAGCATGCTGGCGGCGTCCGCGAGCCAGATCCGCGCGGTCAGTTCGGCGACGTCGTTCACCGCGTCACCCTAGGTTCAGGCGCGGACGTACCGCAGCAAGGCGACGCCGCTCTCGAACGTCCGGCTGTCGGCGAGCCGATAGCTGTCCACCGAGAACCCGGCGTCGAACAGGGGCGCGCCGGAGCCGATGACCACCGGGTACAGCTTCAGGTGCAGCTCGTCCACTTCGTCGCGCAGCGCCCCGGCCAGCGCGCCGCCGCCGACGAGCCAGATGTCCTTGCCGTCTTCCTTCTTCAGCTCGCGGATCTTCTCCGCCGGGTCGGTGTTGACCACCTGCACGGCCGGGCCGGGAGCCTCGGTCATGGTGCGGGAGAAGACGTAGTGCCGCAGATGCGTGTACGCGTCCGGAACGCCGAGGTCGACGCCCATCCGATAGGAGACGCGGCCTTCGACGACCGTGTCGAAATGCCGGTGCGGGACGTCCTCGATGCCGAGCACGGACCGCAGATGGGTCGGCACCATCTCCGGGTACTCGCGCAGCAGCGGCTCGGCGTGGTCGCCCTCGAACCGGAAGACCGAGCCGGTCGGGTCTTCCCGGGTCGGCGCGGCGATGAAGCCGTCGAGCGTGGACGCGACGAGATAGACCAATTTGCGCATAACGGACAGTTAATCAGGTCAGGTGGCGAGCCCCGTCGAGTGGTCGGCCGCCGTGCGCTTCCGCCGCAGCCACACTCTCCGCGTGCCGTCGGCGTAAAGCCGGACCGTGCGCAGCTCCCACCCCGCGAATTCGGCGTGGATGGAGAGCTGGATCATCGCCGCGCGCCGGGACACCGCTGGGGGAAGGCGCAGGCGGCGATACTCCCAATCCCCTTCGACCACCGCCTCGTCGACTGTCGTCATGGCTGGATCACCTGGGTCCCTTCTCCGGCGGCCGAGCCGACGAACACGCGGCCGCTCTGGTCGTCGACGCCCACCGTGTCCGGCTGGCGCACGGTCGGGAATCGGTATTTCTCGACGGGCTCTCCGCCGCGGACGTCGTAGCCGACGACCTCGTTGCGGGCGGTCAGGGTGATCCACGCCAGGCTGCGCTTCGCGTCGTACGCGATGCCGTACGCGCCGCCCGGGACCGGGTAGCGCTGGCGGAGGATCAGGGGGTTGGTGGAGAACGCGAGCAGTGCGCCCGCGCGTGCGTCGGTGACCAGCACGCGGCCGTACGAATCAGCGACCGCGTTGGCCGCGCCGTCGCCCGCGCGCAGGCCTTCGTCCATGGTTCCGGCTTGGACGTCCACGCTGAACACAGCGGTGCGCAGCCGGTCGAGGACCACGACGCCGTTGCCGGTGTTCACCACGTCGTCGGCGCTGTACAGCTGGCCGGTGATCGTTTTCGCCACCGCGCCGTTCGTCAGCACTTCGACGGCCTTGCGGTCGCGGACCGCGACGAGCGTGTCCGGTCCGTCCGCGGTTCCGGCGGCGGGCTGTCCCGCGACCTTCTCGGCGGTCAACTGCCCGCTCGGCAGCGCGACGCGGGCGAGCACGCCCTTGCCCGGGACTCCGGCGAGCGCCTGGCCGCCGGACACGCTGAGCGATTCCGCCGGACCGGGCAGCGCGACGGTCTTCTTCGGCGCGCCGAGCGAGCCTAGATCGTAAAGCCGCAGCTCAGGCGGCTGCGAGAGGGCCACGACGAGGGTGTGGCTCTGCTGGTCGGTCGCGATCGCGGACACCACCGGCATCGGCAGCACCTGCCCGGCCGGCGGGACCGCGCGGGCGGGGGAGACGGCCGGTTTCGCGGCCGTCGGATTGGCCACGACCTGGAGATTGTCCTTCGGTTCGGCCGAGGACGAGCAGGCGGACAGCGCGAGCGCACCGGCCAGCGGGATCGCGATCCGCGACGCGGCGGTGAGCCGACGCACCTTGAAACCTCCAGCAAAGTTCCGGCGAACAGGTCCCTTCAGCATCCTCTCCGAACGCCGAACCGTCACGCCCGTGTCACCGACCCGACACCTACGGCTCACCGGGTGCCCCGCTCCGGATAGCCGAAGCCGACGCTGCTGACGTCGTCCAGAGCGCTGCGGATCGCCGGGGGAAGCGTCAGGTCCTCGGCCGCGAGAGAGCCGGTGAGCTGGCCGGTGTCGCGCGCTCCGACGACCGGAGCGGCCACGCCGGGCCGGTCCCGGACCCAGGCGAGCGCCACCGCGAGCGGCGACGTGCCGAGTCCTTCGGCGGCGGTCACGACAGCCTGCACGATCCGCGCGGCCCGTTCAGTGCGGTGGTGTTCGACGTATCCGGCGTACTCCTCGGACGCTCCGCGCGAGTCGGCGGGCGTTCCGGTGCGGTACTTCCCGGTGAGGACGCCGCGGCCGAGCGGAGCCCACGGCAGCAAGCCGATCCCGTGATGCGCGGCGGCCGGGACGACTTCGCGTTCGATGCCGCGTTCCAGCAACGAGTACTCGAACTGCCCGGACACGAACGGCACTGTGGCGAGCGAAGCGGCGGTGGCGAGCTGCCAGCCCGCGTAGTTGGACACGCCCACGTAGCGGACCTTGCCGCTCGTCACCGCGTAATCGAGCGCGGACAGCGTTTCCTCGATCGGCACGCAGGAATCCCACGCGTGCAGCTGCCACAGGTCGATGTGGTCGGTGCGAAGCCGCCGCAGCGAGCCTTCGAGCGCGGACAGCAGCGCGCCGCGCGAGGCCCCGCCGCCGAACGGGCCGTCCCCGCGCCGGGCGACAGTCTTGGTGGCCAGCACGATGTCCTCGCGCGGGACCAGGTCCGACAGCAGTTCGCCGAGCATCCGCTCGGCCTCGCCGCCGGCGTACAGGTCGGCGGTGTCCACGAGCGTGCCGCCCGCGTCGACGAACGCGACCAGCTGGCTGGCCGCCTCGTCCGGATCGGTGTCGCCGCCCCAGGTCATGGTGCCGAGGGCCATCCGCGATATCCGCAGTCCCGACCGGCCGAGCTGTCGCTTTTCCACGACGGTCGAGCCTAGTGGGCGCACCCCCCGCGACCGGACGAAGGTGACCCCGTGTCGGGCCGAATGCCGGAATGATTCCCTCGCGACCGTGTCTTCCGGTACGTGAGGGGAACCCTGAGGGAATCAGATTCCCTCAGGGTTCCCCTCACGTACGACAACCCAGCCTCCGCCGCCCGCAGCCCCTGGTGCGGACCGGCGCCCTCCCGGGAACCCTCAGGAACCACCCGATAGGTTCCCGACCGTGCGAATCGGACTGCGCCCCGAGCGGGCGGGCGAACCGGCGGGAGCGGCCTGATGGGATGGTTCGAGGCCCTGGTGCTGGGGCTGGTGCAGGGGCTCACGGAGTTCCTGCCGATCTCCTCGAGCGCGCACGTGCGGATCGTGGCCGCGCTGTCGGGCTGGGGCGATCCGGGCGCGGCGTTCACCGCGGTGACCCAGATCGGCACCGAGCTGGCGGTGATCCTCTACTTCGGACCGAAGATCGGCCGGATCCTGCGCGCCTGGTTCTTTTCGATCTACCGCCCGGACTGGCGGCGCGACCCGGACGCGCGGCTGGGCTGGCTGATCATCGTCGGCTCGCTGCCGATCGTCGTGCTCGGCCTGCTCCTGCAGGACGAGATCGACCGCGCGTTCCGCGACCTGCGGATCACCGCGACCACGTTGATCGTGTTCGGCCTGATCCTGCTGTGGGCCGACCGCACCGCGAAGCAGCAGCGGACGCTGGACCACCTGAACGTGCCGCACGGCCTGGCGTACGGCTTCGCGCAGGCGCTCGCGCTGATCCCGGGCGTCTCGCGCTCGGGCGGCACGACGAGCGCCGGTCTGCTGATGGGCTACACGCGTTCGGAAGCCGCGGAGTACTCGTTCCTGCTCGCGGTGCCCGCGGTGTTCGGTTCGGGGCTGTACAAGCTCACCGACATCGGCAAGAACGGCGAGAACGCGCAGTGGGGGCCGACGATTCTGGCCACGCTGGTCGCGTTCGGCGTCGGCTACCTGGTGATCGCCTGGCTGATGGCCTACATCAAGAAGCGCAGCTTCGTGCCGTTCGTGATCTACCGCGTCGTGCTCGGCGCCGTGCTGTTCGGCCTGGTCTTCGGCGGTGTGCTCGACCCGAACGCGGGACCCGCGGGCGGCTGACCGGGCGGATCACCGGTTAGGGTGGCGTCGTGAGTACGGTCATCTTGCTCCGGCACGGGAAGTCCACGGCCAACGGCTCGGGCGTCCTCGCCGGGCGCACCCCGAAGGTCGGGCTGGACGACACCGGCCGGGCGCAGGCCGCCGCCCTCGTCGAGCGCTTCGCCGGGGTGCCGGTCGCCGAGCTGGTGGTGTCGCCGATGCTGCGCTGCAAGCAGACCGTCGCGCCGCTGGCCGCCGCGCAGGGCCTGGAGAAGGTCGTCGAACCGCGGCTGTCCGAAGTGGACTACGGCGAGTGGACCGGCCGGGAACTCAAGAACCTGGTGAAGGAACCGCTGTGGCGCGTGGTGCAGGCGCACCCGTCGGCGGCGGTCTTCCCCGGCGGGGAAGGGCTCGCCGAAATGCAGGCGCGCGCGGTGGCCGCGATCCGCGCGCACGACGCCCGGATCACCGCCGAGCAAGGCGACCACGCGGTGTGGGTCGTATGCAGCCACGGCGATGTGATCAAGTCGATCCTCGCCGACGCGCTGGGCCAGCATCTCGACGCCTTCCAGCGGATCGTCGTGGACCCGGCCGCGGTGTCGGTCGTCCGCTACACCGAAACGCGGCCGTTCGTGCTCCGGGTGAACGAACACGGCGGCGACCTGGCCGGGATCGTGCCGCCGCCGCCCAAGAAACGCGGCCGCGCCAAGAAGGGTTCCAGCGACGCCGTCGTCGGCGGAAGCACGGGCCGCTGACGATCGACAGTCCTTCCGTCGGATGCCAGACCCCGTAGGGTGGGCGGAACCACGTGGAGAACCCTGTGGAGAACCAGGAGCGCAAACCCGAATGATTTCCCCGGACAACCCGTTCGCCGTCCCCAGCGACCTGCCGTACGAGCTGCCGCCGTTCGACCGGATCGCCGACGAGCACTACCGGCCCGCCTTCGAGGCCGGTCTCGCCGAGCACGCCGCCGACGTGGAGCGGATCGCCGACGACCCGGCCGAGCCGACCTTCGAGAACACCATCGCGGCGCTGGAGCGGGCCGGGGCGCTGCTGACGCGGGTGTCCGGCACGTTCTTCAACATCTCGAGCTCGAACGCGACCGACGAGGTCCAGGAGATCCAGGCCGAGCTCGCGCCGAAGCTGGCCGCGCACGCGGACGCGATCCACCTGAACCCGCGCCTGTTCGCCCGCATCGACGCGCTGTACCAGAAGCGCGCGGAGCTGGGCCTGAGCACGGAAGCGCTGCGCCTGCTGGAGCGTCGCTACACCGACTTCAGCCGGGCCGGAGCCGGGCTTCCCGAGGCGGACCAGGCGAAGCTGCGCGCGCTGAACGAGCAGCTTTCGACGCTGCAGACCCGTTTTTCGCAGAACCTGTTGCGGGACACCAACGAACTCGCCGTCGTCCTCGACGACGCCGCGGAGCTGGCCGGTCTGGGCGAAAGCGCGATCGCGGCGGCGGCGCAGACGGCGGCCGAGCGCGGTCTCGAGGGCAAGTACGTGCTGACCCTGACGCTGCCCACCGCGCAGGCAGCCGTGGCATCGCTGGAGAACCGCTCGGTGCGCGAGCGCGTTTTCACCGCTTCGGTGTCGCGCGGCAACCGCGGAAACGACTATGACAACAACGCGATCGTCGAGGAGATCACGCGGCTGCGGGCCGAGCGGGCCGCGCTGCTGGGCTACCCGAACCACGCGGCGTACGTGATCGCGGACGAGACAGCCAAGACCGTCGAGGCCGCCGGCGGGCTGCTGGAGCGGCTCGCGCCGGTGGCGGTCGCGAACGCGCGCACCGAGGCCGCGGAGCTGCAGAAGCTGCTGGAAGCCGACGTGCCCGGCGCGACGCTGCAGCCGTGGGACTGGGCGTTCTACGCGTCGAAGGTGGAGCGCGAGCGGTTCCAGCTGGACACCGCGGCGCTGCGGCCGTACTTCGAGCTGGACCGGGTGCTGCACGACGGCGTGTTCGTGGCCGCGAACCGGTTGTACGGCTTGACTTTCACCGAGCGGAACGACCTGCCGAAGTACCACCCGCAGGTGCGGATCTTCGAGGTCTTCGACGCCGACGGCAGCGGGCTCGGCCTGTTCCTGATGGACTACTACACGCGCGACTCCAAACGCGGCGGCGCGTGGATGAACAACTTCGCGGACCAGTCGCGGCTGCTCGGGCGGCGCACGGTCGTGGTCAACGTGCTGAACGTGACCAAGCCGCGCGAGGGGGAGCCGACGCTGCTCTCGCTCGACGAGGTGCGCACCGCGTTCCACGAGTTCGGGCACGCGCTGCACTCGCTGCTGTCCGGCGTCGAGTTCCCGACCTTCACCGGCACCAACGTGCCGCGCGACTTCGTCGAGTACCCGTCGCAGGTCAACGAGATGTGGATGCTGTGGCCGGAAATCCTGGCCAACTACGCCAAGCACCACGAGACGGGGGAGCCGCTGCCCGCCGGGCAGGTCGAGCTGCTGGAGGCCGCGCAGCAGTACGGCGAGGGCTTCCGCACGACCGAGTACCTCGCCGCCGCGCTGCTCGACCTCGCGTGGCACCGCCTCGGCCCGGACGACCGGGTGGAGGACGTGCAGCGGTTCGAGGCCGAAGCGCTGGAGAAGGCAGGCGTGGCACTGGAAAGCGTTCCGCCGCGCTACCGGACGACGTACTTCAACCACGTCTTCTCCGGCGGCTACAGCGCCGGGTACTACTCCTACATCTGGAGCGAGGTGCTCGACGCGGACACCGTCGAGTGGTTCACCGAAAATGGCGGCCTGAAGCGGGAAAACGGCGACCACTTCCGGTCGACCCTGCTGGGCCTCGGCGGCAGCGTCGACCCGATGGAGGCGTTCGCGACCTTCCGCGGCCGCGCGCCGGAGATCGAGCCGCTGCTGAAGCGCCGGGGTCTCGCGGGCGCGTAAGCTGGGTGTATAACGACCTATACGGCGGGGCTGAGGCGACCGGCCCCGCCGTTGGCGTTTCGGCTCGAAAACCTCAGCCGACGGCGATGTTCGGCAGCCAGAGCGCGAGCAGCACCGCGAACGTGGCCATGCTCGCGCCGAAGGCGATCGGCTTGGAGTGCCGGATCGGCCAGGTGCGCGGGCCCACTCCCACGAGGAACGAGATTCCCCCGGCGATCAACGCCGGGGGAAAGAGCGCGTCTGCCCGGGTGTCGGCATGCGTCGCGCCGCTCAGGGTGATCATCGTGACCACGACGGCCATCGCCACGCCGAATGCGGTCGCGATCGTCCCGGCAATGATTCGCGGCCGGTCCGCTTGCTGGCGCGGCGGCACAGGTTCCGGATCGACCGGCTGCTGAACGGTCTCGACCCGGGTTTCGCGTCGCGGCGAGTTCGCCGCGACGGCAAGTTCCCGTGCCTCGGCGAAGGACGGACGGGCGGCCGGATCTTTCGCCAGCAACCGGACGATGAGTTCGGTCAGCACACCCGCGCGCCGGGGCGGCGGGGGCTCGCGGAAGAGAATCGCGGCCATCGTCGCCTTGGCGGTGTCGCGCGCGAACGGGGAGACGCCCTCGACGGCGTGATAGAGGGTGGCCCCGAGCGAGAACAGGTCGCTGACCGCGCCGCGGCCGTGGCCTTCGAGCCGTTCCGGGGCGGTGTATTCGACCGAGCCGATGAACATGCCGGTGGAGGTCAGCTGGGTGTCGGCGTCGTGGGTGGCGATCCCGAAATCGGTCAGCAGCACGTGGCCGGTCCCGGTCAGCAGGACGTTCCCGGGTTTGACGTCCCGGTGCGCGATGTCCGCGTCGTGCGCGGCGCCGAGCGCGTCCACCAGTGCCGCCGCGATCGGTGCCGCCTGTGCGGGGGAGAGCGGGCCGTCGGCGAGGCGGGCGGCCAAGGTCTGGCCGTCGACCAGGCGCATCACGATCCACGGGACGCCGTCTTCGACCACGACGTCGTGCACGGCCACGATGTTCGGATGGTCGCGCAGCCGGGCCGCGTGCCTGGCCTCCCGCTCGGCCCGCTTGAGCCGGTCGGCCTGTTCGGCGTCGCTGGACGACGGCGGCAGCCGCATCTCCTTGATCGCGACTTCCACGGCGAGGGTTTCGTCGTAAGCCCGCCACACCCGCCCGAAACCGCCGGACCCGAGTTCGCTGATCAGCCGGTAACGGCCGCCGATCATCGCGTCCGGTCGCCCTTCCGCCATCCCCACCGTCCCTGCGCGCTCGCGGTCGTCAGCTTCGCCAGCGTAGGGAACGACGCCGAGTTCCGCCGTTGAACGGCCGGTTCCGGCCGCCGGTACCCGCGCGAAACCGGCTCTTCGTCGGATCCGCTGACACTCAGGCCCGGGATTCGGCGGATCCGACGAAGCCGCGGAGGGGGTGCATGACCACACAATGCGGCGTCGCCGAATCAAGGAGGATCCGACGGTGAGCATGGGCAGTTCCGCGCCGGGCGTGCGGCGGACCGAACGGACCACGTTGGCGCTGCTGGTCGGCGTCTTCATCATCGACTACATCGACCGCGTCATGATCGCGGTCGCGCTGCCGCTGATCGGCGCCGAGTTCGGGCTTTCCAAGACCACGCAGGGGCTGGTCGTGTCCGCGTTCGCGATCGCCTACCTGCTCGGGCAGATGCCCGGCGGGCTGCTCGCGGACCGGGTGGGCGCGCGGCCGTTGCTGGTGATTTCCCTGGTGGCGTGGTCGGTGTTCACCGCCGCCACCGGGTTCGCGCCCGGATTGGTCGTGCTGCTGGTGCTGCGCGCGGCGTTCGGGTTCGCGCAGGCGTTGTTCCCCGGTGCGGCGTTCAAGGCGCTCGCTGAACGGACGACACAGGAAGGCCGCAGCCGCGGCGCGGGGCTGCTGCTGGCGTCCAACTCGGTCGGCGCCGGGCTCGGGCCGCTGCTGGTCGCGCCGCTCGTGGTCGCGGCTGGCTGGCGGCATACGTTCTGGATCGTCGCGGTGGCCGGGCTGGTCGTCGGGTTGTTGCTGTGGCGGTTGCTCCCGGCTCCGCTGCCGCGGGAGCTGACCGAACCCGAGGCGCGCGTCGCCCCGGTGAAGGTGCCGGTGTCGCAGGTGCTGCGGAACCGGCTGGTGATCCGCTGCGCGGCGATGTTCGCCTGCTTCAACATGCTCGCCTACGGGATGATCACCTGGGTTCCGTCCTACCTGGTCGAGACGAAGGGCCTGTCGCTGGTCGCGGCCGGAATCTCGGCGGCGATCCCGCAACTGGTCAGCGCGGCGGCGGTGCTGCTGGGCGGCTGGCTGATGAGCCGGTACTTCGACCACCGGCCGCGCTGGCTCGTGGTGCCCGCACTCGTCGCGGCGGCGGGTGTGCTCGTCGCGATGCTGCTGTCGGATTCGGCGACCGGATTCACCGTGCTGCAGACCGTCGCGATGTTCATCAGCGGCCTCGCTTCGATCGGCATTGTCGGACTGCCGTTGCGCGTCCTGCCGCGCGACCTGGTCGGCGCGGGGATGGGCCTGGTCAACACCGGCGGTCAGCTCGCCGGCGTGCTCGCGCCGCTGGTGATGGGCTGGCTCGCGGACCGGTTCGGGTTCGCCGCGGCGTTCGGCTTCCTGGCGGTGTCGACGCTGGCCGCGGCCTTGATTTCGCTGACCACGCGGTCGACGACGCTCTCGCTCGGCGCGCCCGCTCCGGCCAGGGAACAGGTCGGCTGATCCACTGCGGCCTGGTGGTCCGGCACCGGACCACCAGGCCCCGGTGGCGCCCGACGATCCGACCCGGCCGTTCGGCCGCATTAGTGGTCTAGACCTTGACGGGTGACTGGTCCAGTCCAATTCTGAGAAGGTTCCGGCCGTGCGCCGCCGCCGCACGGCCCCTTTTTCGGCACTGGAGCCCGCATGCGACGAAGAAGTCACTTGTCACGATTGTCCGCTGTCCTGGCCGCCGCCGCGGCTCCGCTCGGCGTGCTGGTCGCCACCGCGGCCCCGGCGCACGCCGCGACGCCGCTGCCGAACCACGTGTTCGCGCCCTACTTCGAATCCTGGAACGGCCAGAGCCCGGCCGCGATGGCGCAGGAAGCCGGCGTCAAGCACCTGACGATGGCCTTCCTGCAGACCGCCTCCTCGGGTTCGTGCACCGTGCTCTGGAACGGCGACGCGAGCCTCCCGGTCGCGGATTCGTCGTTCGGCGCGGACTTCCGCACCATCCGCTCGCGCGGCGGGGACGTGATCCCGTCGTTCGGCGGCTACACCGCGGACCACAACGCCACCGAAATCGCCGACAGCTGCACGAACGTCGACCAGATCGCGGCCGCGTACGAATCGCTGATCACCACCTACGACGTGCCGCGCCTCGACATGGACATCGAGGACAACTCGCTGACCAACTCGGCCGGCATCGACCGCCGGAACAAGGCGATCAAGAAGGTGCAGGACTGGGCCGCGGCCAACGGCCGCCAGCTGCAGATCTCCTACACGCTGCCGACCACCACGAGCGGTCTCACCAGCGCGCTGGGCGTCCTGCAGAACGCGGTTTCCAACGGAGCCAAGGTCGACGTGGTCAACCTGATGACCTTCGACTACTACGACAACGCCACGCACAACATGGCCCAGGACACCCAGACCGCCGCCGCCGGACTGGTGTCGCAGCTGGCCTCGCTGTACCCGGACAAGTCGCAGGACCAGCTGTGGGGGATGGTCGGCATCACCGAGATGCCGGGCATCGACGACTTCGGCGCGGCCGAAACGTTCACCACGGCCGACGCGGTCACGGTCTACAACTGGGCCGTGTCCAAGGGCATCAACATGCTGTCCTTCTGGGCGCTGCAGCGGGACAACGGCACCTGCCCGGGCACCGGGGCGCAGGACACCTGCTCCGGGATCCCGCAGGACAAGTGGTACTTCAGTCACACGTTCTCCCCGTTCACCGGCGGAACTCCGGTGCCGGGCAACGACTTCTCGGTCTCGGCCAGTCCCGCGTCGGCTTCGGTCGACCCGGGCGGTTCGGCGACCGGGAAGGTGACCACCGCAGTGACTTCCGGTACGGCGCAGCAGGTTTCCCTCGCGGTGAGCGGCGCACCGGGCGGCGTGACTGCCTCGGTCAGCCCGACGACCGTCAAGGCGGGGGAGAGCGCGAACCTGTCGATCACCACGACGGCGGCGACTCAGCCGGGTGTCTACCCGTTGACCATCACCGGCTCGGTGGCGGGCGGCGGCAGCCACACCGCCACGTACACGTTGACGGTCAACGGAACCAGCCCGACCGGCAGCGTCGTCAACGGCAACTTCGAGACCGGTGCGCTGAGCCCGTGGACCGGAGGCACGATCGTGTCCTCGCCGGTGCACTCCGGCAGCCACGCACTGCAGGTGTCGCCGACGGCGTCGACGACCGGGGAAGCGGCGCAGAAGCTGACGCTCGCGCCGAACCACGCGTACACGCTGACGGCGTGGGTGCAGGGCGGATACGCCTACGCCGGGGTCAGCGGGGGAGCGACAGCCAGCTCGTGGACGGCGAACTCCAGCTGGACCAAGCTGACCGTCCCGTTCACGACCGGATCCTCCGGCGCGGTGACGGTGTACGTCCACGGCTGGTACGGCCAAGCCCCGATCTACGCCGACGACATCTCGGTCAGCTGATTACTGTATAACGACCTATACAGCCGGGCGCTAGGCGAGAAACTTCGCCTAGCGCCCGGCTCGCGTTCCCAACAGAAAAACTCAATGACGGCCGAGGGCCGAGATCAGGCCGCGGTACAGCCAGTACATCGGCTTCGGGGCGTAGTCGTCGGTCATGAGGCCGAAGTTGTCGAACGCGCTGGGGGAGCCGGTGACATCGTCGCGCAGGTCGAACATCTCGTAGCTGGCCACGTTTTCCGTGCCGCGGTCCTGGTTGACCGCCAGGATTTCGGTGGTGAGCGCGCGGGCCTGGTCGGCGGGCGTGCGCTCGGCGGTGTGCGTCGCCCAGCCGTTCTCCGACACGCGGATCGGCACGTCGGCGCCGAGGCCGGCGATCGGCATCTCCTGGGTGCGGACGTTGTGCAGGGTCTGGTGGACGAAACCGGCGAGGTCGGACTGCGGCGGAATGCCGGGCAGGCCGGAGTCCGGGTAGAGGTCGACGCCGACGAAGCCGACCGATCGGCTGAACTCTTCGCCGCCGAGCTGGGCGAGGTGCTGCCAGAACTGGGTGAACGGCTTGGTGTAGGCGACCTCGTCGAAGCCGATCTGCAGCCGGTGGAAGCCGTCGCGGTCGGCGGTCTTCTTGCCCGCGATCACGCCTTGCACCAACGCGGTGTCGCCGTTCGGCTTGGGCACCACGTTCTGTTCGAGGGTCACCGAGATCGTGTCGGCGACCGGGCTGTAGCGGTGCACTGTGTTCTCGACGCAGGTTTGCCATTCCGGCATGCTTTCGCCGGAGTAGCTGAGCACGACGTCGAGCCGGCGGCCCGGGGCGAGGTACTGCATTTCGTCGTCGGGGAAGGCGCTTCCGCAGCCGAGGTAGTCGCGGAGCAGGAACGGCTGGCGCCCGGATTGCAGCTGCGCCAACGCTTTCTGGATCTTCGCCGGATTATCCGGTTTGCCGGTGGTGGAACCGCCGCCCGCGTAACCGCCCGGGTAGATGCCGAAGGTCAGCGGCGAGGTCGTGGCGTCGGCGGCGGCCGGGGCGAGCACGGAGAATCCCGCGACGAGGGCGGCGGCCGCGGCGGCGGTCCGGATCTTGTTCATAGGAGTGAGTATTGCGGCGCACCGGGGACTGGCCCGGTGACGGATGTCATCTTCCGGCCGGGGTATTCGTCAGCAGTCTCGGGAAGGTTCCTTCGGCCGGACAACGCCGTTCAGGGTGCGGCGGGACGGTGCCGGGGCCGATCACGACCGGTTCCGCGCTGCCGAGTGCGGCGTCGAAGACAGCAGGATCCCAGCGGCCCCACGCGATCGACACGGCGGGCAGGTTTTTCGCGTGCCGGTGCGCGGCGAGGGTGTCGAGGAATCGGTTGGCGGCGGCGTAGTTCGCTGGTCCGGCCTGGCCGAGGATGCCTGCGACGGAGGAGAAGAGCACGAATGCCGACAGCGGCAGGTGTTGCGTGGCTTCGTGGAGGATCCAGGCGGAGTCGGCTTTGGCGCGCAGGACCGGGTCGAGACGCTCGGCGAGGACATCGTCAGCGAAGACGGCCGCGCAGTGGATGACGGCGGTCAGCGGCGGGTTGCAGGAGGCGATGAGGCTTTCGGCCTGGCAAGGGTCGGCGACGTCGATGGCGGCGATGCGCACGTCCGCGTCGAGGTTCTGGAGATGTTCGGCGTTGGGTGCGGCGGGGCCGCTTCGGCTTGCTAGCACGAGGTGCCGGACGCCGTGTTCGGCGACGAGGTGCTCGGCCAGGAGTGCCCCGATTCTGCCGGTGCCGCCGGTGATGAGGACGGTGCCGGACGGATCGATGGGCCGGGCCGTCCGGACTGCGGCCGGACGGATCCGGAGGGCGTGCGGAACTCCGTCGCGGAGGGCGAGCTGTGGCTCGGTGTGGCCGCCGACGAGCGCGAGGACCTCGTCGGCGGGCATAGGCGTGTCGAGGTCTACGACGGTGACCTTGCCCGGGTACTCGGCGGCAGCCGCAATGCCCAAGGCCGCGGCACTTGCGGGGCCGGTGGCATTGGCCGTGACGACGAGCCGGTCTTCACGGTGCTGCAGAGCGTCGAGGGTGTGGGCGGTGAGGGAGTGGAGGTCGTTGCTGACGGGGATTTCGAGGATCTGGGCCGCGCGGGGCTTGGCCGGGACGGGGACCCACTCCGGGCGGTAGAGCATGGCTTCGGCGGGCAGGTCGACCTGCCGGGCACCGGTCCCGGCGAAGACCGCGTTCCAGGCGACCGGGATGCCCGCCGTGTGCAGCCGGGCGACCTCGGCGAGGAGATCGCGGACGGAGGCCGGGGTGAGGTCAAGGACGAGGCTGGTGTCGTCCCAGGGCCGCTTGGTCACGCGGGCGACCGCCTCAGGGTAGAGGCCCCAGGATTCCAGCAGACAGCACAGCGCGCCCTGGAAAGCGAAGTGGCGGTCCTGGTAATCGCCGAACATCGCGTCGAACGTTTCCGCGAAGAGCGGAGACCGTCGGGCGAACTCGGTTTCCCTGCCCGGCGGGAGTTCGGTGGTGCGGGAGACGAAGGTCAGCCGAGGGCGCCGCACGACGGGTTCGCCGGTCGTCTCGCCGCTCGCCACGGCTTCGAGGGCGGCTCGGTCCCCGGCTGGGACCAGGACGCGGAGAGCCAGCGGAGTCCGGGTCGCGAGCGTGTAGGAGAGGTCGAGATCGGACGCCGTGCTGTCGAGGATGCCCCCGGCGAGGGCGCGCAGGGCGACGCTGTCGGTCGCGCTGAGCAGCCAGGGCGGCGTGGGGAAATCCGTGCGGGCAGCGGGTTCGGGCATGGGAGTCTCTTCCGAAGGGCGTTCGCGGGATCGGGCCGGGGAATGCCGTCGACGGGCCGGGGACTCCAGGATCCGCGTCGGCGAAGGGGAGGGGCCTCGCGGTTCCAGCCTGCCGCAACGGAATTGCGCGGGATTCAGCCTGGCGAGCCACGATTTCCGCACCAGCGACCGCGAATCCGGTCCGTGAGCGCACCCGGCCCGCGGCGAGGGTGCGCGCGGTCCGCCGGGCGAGCGGCGGCCGGACCGCCTCGGCTCTGTGTCCTGGCACTCCTCGACATATACCGCGCTCAGGCCGGGCCGGGCGGCGGCTTTCCCGTTTGGTCCCCGTTCCGTGCACTCGGTGCCTCCGCCGCTGCTCGGCGGGCAACAATCGCCGCGACTCTCGCGCACGTTTCGTCCGGGTCGAGATGCTCGGTGTCGAGCACTGTGCACTGTGGACGGAGCGGGAGGTACTCCGCGACGTGGTCGTGGATCCGGTCGAGCACGACCGGTCCGCCCAATTCGGCCATCGCGTCGGTGGCCGCGTGGTCGCCCCGCGCGGCGAACCGGGCCTTTGCCTGCGGCCGGGGCGCGGCGAGCATGATCTCGACGTACTCGCCGCCCGCCGCGCGGGCTGCCTCTTCGAACCGCTCGGCCTGCTCGACCCGGGTCACCAGCTGCGGCATGACCACGTCGTGCCCCGCCCGCAGGTGGGTTTCCGCCATGGCGAGGGCGAGCCGTCGCGCGGCGGGCAGCGTGTCCCAGAACGCGGTCCGCCAGCCGCCGATCATCGTCACCACCTGGTCGGCTTCGAGGGCGAGCACTCCCGGGTGAAGATCGGCGTAGCGCCGCGCGACGGTGGATTTCCCGATGCCGGACGGGCCGTTGAGGTGGATCAGCCGGGCCATGCGCCCGACCCTAGCGGTCGAGCGGCTGCCAGCGGCCGTCGCGAACGCGGCCGAAGACGACGTCGGCGAAATGGTTGCCGTAGCCGATCGTGCCGGGTTCGGCGAGTTCGGCGACGAGCTTCCGGCGGTGGCTGGCGGCCTCGAGCGGATCGTGGTCGTACACGCAGGACCAGTCGGGATTTTCGATCTGCATCGGGGAATGGACCGCGTCGCCGAACGCGATCAGCCGTTGGCCGCCCGCGGTGATGACGTACTCGGCGTGTCCCGGCGTGTGCCCGGCCGTGAAGCGAATCCGGACGCCGGGAAACACTTCCTGCCCGTCCTTGATCGTGCGGACCCGCTCTGTCATCGCGTCGATCTCGCCGGACGCCTCGCGCTGCGTCCATTCCGGTTCCGTGACCAGATATTCGGCCTGAGGGAACGCTTGTTGCACCGCCCAGCCGATGTGGTCCGAGTGCAAATGCGTGAACGCCACCGCCTCGACGTCTTCCGGCTTTCGCCCGAGCGCGGCCAGACTGTCGAGCAGCCCGCCGCCGTACAGCAGGCCGTTCGGCGCGCCCGGCTCAGCGGGCACCGACTGCGGTCCGAACCCGGCGTCGATCAGCAGCGCCCGGCCGTCGCGTTCCACCAAGAGACCGCCGATGCTGGCGACGAGATAGCCGTCGTCGTCCAGATACTCCGGGCGCGCGGCCCAGGTCTCGGCAGTGCTGTCGGGCAGCCACAGCCGCGGATTCCCTTGCACAGCACCGTCCGGCACGAAGGACACCTTCGTCTCGCCCAGGTGCACGGTCTCGAGCAGCGCGGGCCGGCGCAGTCGTTCGTCGAGCACGGTTTCGTTCCCTTCCCTCGGTCTGTCCCGACCATAAGCATCAAGCTAGAAACATTCAAGCTTTAAATATGCTGACTTGATGAAGTTGCTAGGATGAGGCCATGACGGAACCTCAGGCGATCGCCGAACGGGAGCTGTGCGGTCTGGTGAACGGGCTGGCGCAGCAGATCGCCGACCACGTCCGCGAGCGCGCGGTGGCGCTGGGGCTGACCGCCGCGCAGGCGACCGCGTTGCGGGAGCTGACCGGCCCGATGACCATGCGCGAGCTGGCCGAGCGGATGAGCTGCGAGCCGTCGAACGCGACGTTCGTCGTCGACAAGCTGGAGAAACAGGGGCTGATCGAACGGCGTGCGCACCCGACCGACCGGCGCGCCAAGCATCTCGTCCTGACCGGGGACGGCACGGCGTTGCGGGAGCGGCTGCTCGAACTGCTGACGCGGGATTCGCCGCTGGCCGGGCTCAGTCCGAAGGAACAGCGGGTGCTGCAGGGTCTTCTGGAGCAAGCGATCGTGCCGGGCGCAGGCCGTCGAGGATGATGCGCAGGTTTCGCCGCCACTGGTCGCCGCTCGGGACGAGGCCGATCGTGCGGCCGGGCGGGATCGCGGTGGCGAGGGCGAAGGGGATGTCCCGCCAGTCGAGGTCGGCTCGGAGCACGCCGGCCTTTTGTGCGCGCTGGACGAGTTGACGCATTGCACGCTGCAGCCGGGTGATGCGTGGTCCCAGGTCAAGCCGCTCGCCGCGGCCGGAGAGTGCGTCGTGCAGGCCGCAGCTGGATGCGCGTAGCTGGACGTAGGTTTCGGCGAACTCGGCGAATCCCTGCCACGGGTCGGGGGAGTCGATCGCGTGGGCGGCGCGGTCGGTCATCTCGTCGATGGTGTCGGTGAGGATCGCGGCGAGGAGTGCGTCCAGCGACGGCACACGCCGGTACAGCGTGCCGAGGCCGACGCCCGCGCGCTGCGCGATATCACGAGTGGTGACCGCGAGCCCCAGTTCGTCGAGCGCTTCGCGGGTCGCCGCGACCAGCCGCTCGACGTTGCGCTGCGCGTCGGCACGCGGTTGGCCTTGGGCGAGCAGTGCTGCGACGGCGGAGTCCGGCATTCCCGCAGTCTAAACCAAGCGGGTCAGACTGTTCCGCTTCTGGTAGCTTGACAGAACCGGAACATCGTGACCCGCTTACTGGAGGCAGGGACTTGACCAAGCCGATCGGCGTCGGAATCCTCGGCGCGAACCCGGACCGGGGCTGGGCCGGGCGGGCACACGTACCCGCGATCGCCGCGTCGCCCGACTTCTCTCTCGCTGCGGTCGCGACTACGCGCGCCAGCAGCGCGGAGGAGGCACGCATCCGCTTCGGTGCTCGACATGCCTTTACTGACGCCCGAAGTCTTGCCAAGCATCCGGACGTTCACCTGGTTGTCGTCACGGTGAAAGTGCCCGCGCATGTGGAGCTGGTGACGGCGGCGCTGGAGGCAGGCAAGCATGTGTACTGCGAATGGCCGCTCACGACGACCGCAGAGGAAGCCGCCGCACTGGCTGTCGCGGGGGAGCGGGCCGGCGTGCACACGGCTGTCGGGCTGCAGGCGCGGTTCTCGCCGACCGTTCGCCGAGCCCGGGCGATGATCGCCGAGATCGGCACGGTGCAGTCCGCGACCGTGTACAGCTCGCGCACCAAGGGAAACACCCGCGACGTCCCTAGTTGGACTGCTTACACCTACGACCGTCGCGCTGGGGCAGGGCTGGTGGAAGTCCTCGGCGGGCACACGCTCGATCTGGTGCAGTACCTGCTCGGGCCGATCCGCGAGCTGACGGCCCGGACTGCGATCCGGAACCGTTCGCATCGCATCGCCGAGACGGGGGAGCCGATCGACGTCACGGCCCCGGATCACTTCCTGGCCCACGCCGAGCTAGACAGTGGGGCAGTGGTGTCAGTCCATCTGCACGACGGGGAAGTGGCGTTGCCGCGGACGCGGATCGAAATCGTGGGCACCGAAGGGAATCTCGCGCTGACTTCCGCGCCGGAGGCCGATCCGTGGGCGGCCCAGCTGCAGATCGGTCGGCTGGAGCTGCGCTCGTCGCGCCCAGAGAGTCCGGAATGGACGGTGGTTCCGGTGAACGAAGCCAGCGCATTGCCGATCCAGGCGGCGAATGTCGGCCGGGTCTACGAACAGCTCGCGGCGGACCTTCGGGACGGCACGCACACGGTTCCCGACTTCGACGTCGCCCGCCGCCTGACCGAACTACTCTCAACTGTATAACGACCTATACGGCAGGCGATGGGAAGAGACATCGCCATCGCGAGGCATCCCGGCCAACTCACTGCTTCAAACACAGCAAAGACGTCGAGACCGAACGATGGCCGCCCCGAACCCGGGGCGGCCATCGCGGAAAACAAACGTCAGATCAGGCCCAGCTTGCGGACCGCGTCGCGCTCCTCGGCCAGTTCGGCCACGGAGGCGTCGATGCGCGGGCGGGAGAACTCGTCGATCTCCAGGCCCTGCACGATCTCGTACTTGCCGTCCTTCGCGGTGACCGGGAAGGAGGAGATGAGGCCCTCCGGGACGCCGTAGGAGCCGTCGGAGACGACGCCGGCCGAGGTCCAGTCGCCCTCGGCGGTGCCGTTGACCCAGGTGTAGACGTGGTCGATCGCGGCCGACGCGGCGGACGCGGCCGAGGACAGGCCGCGGGCCTCGATGATCGCGGCGCCGCGCTTGGCGACGGTCGGGATGAAGGTGTCGGCGAGCCACGCCTGGTCGTTGATGGTCTCGGCGACGTTCTTGCCGTTGACCTCGGCGTGCTGCACCGACGGGTACTGGGTGGCGGAGTGGTTGCCCCAGATCGCGACCTTCTTGAGGTCGGTCACGGCCACGTTCAGCTTCTTGGCCAGCTGAGCCAGCGCGCGGTTGTGGTCGAGGCGGGTCATCGCGGTGAAGCGCTCGGCGGGCACGTCGGGGGCGTGCGACTGGGCGATCAGCGCGTTGGTGTTGGCCGGGTTGCCGACCACCAGCACGCGGATGTCGTCGGCCGCGCCGGCGTTGATCGCTTCGCCCTGGGGCTTGAAGATGCCGCCGTTGGCCTCGAGCAGGTCGCCGCGCTCCATGCCCTTGCTGCGCGGGCGGGCCCCGACCAGGAGGCCGATGTTCGTGCCGGAGAAGGCCTGCTTCGGGTCGTCGAAGATGTCGATGCCGGCCAGCAGCGGGAACGCGCCGTCGTCCAGTTCCATCGCGGTGCCCTCAGCCGCCTTGACCGCCTGGGGGATCTCCAGGAGCCGAAGCTTCACCGGGGTGTCGGCGCCGAGCAGCTGACCGGACGCGATGCGGAACAGCAGCGCGTAGCCGATCTGGCCGGCCGCACCGGTGACGGTGACGTTGACAGGGGCTTGGGTCATTGCGCTTCTCCAGCTTGAGACGACTTTGGCTAGTACCGAGGATGCTAGCCCTACCGGCGGGCGTCGTCCGGGTGCGTCCAGTCACGGTAGCCAGGATCACGTTCGGGGCCGGCGGGATCCGCCTTAAGTCGCGCGCCGAAGGGCGTAACTCGAGATCACGATCTCGTTGCGGGCCGGTGCGGGGGAGGCGGGTCCGGCGCCGTCGGATGGGGCGGCCGCGGCCGCGACGGGCGGCGGCGCCGGGAGATTCCGCCGGATCGGGTGAGAAGCCCGGGCCGGCGCGTCGGCCGCCGCGGCGCACGAACTGTCCTGATTGCCCCGGTTTTCGGGCCGATTTCCGCCGGAGTTGTCCGGACCAGTCGGGCCGGGTGGTTCTGGGTCGTGTATTTTTGAATCATTTTTGTTGATTCGTCAATTGTCCATAATAGCTTTTGTCAACGGTTTGTTAACACGTTGCTGTGCGCAGCTAAGCAGTTGCGTTGCTCCATTCAGTGGGACTCGGAGAGTAGTTCTCGCGCTACCCTGTCGAAACCCCCCACCCCTCGGAAGTAATGGGAAGGAACCCATGCTTGCCACAATGGCCGCTGCGCTTTTGGCCCTCTCCTCGACTATTACCCCGCATTCCTGGCCGCAGAATCCTCCGCCGGACAAAATTATCATCGACGTCGCGACCGTGAACGGGACCGGCTGCCCGCCGGACACGGCCGCGGTATCGGTTTCGGCGGACAACACGGCTTTCACCGTCACCTACAGCCAATACACCGCCCAGGTCGGCGTCGGCGCGCAGCCGACGGACTTCCGCAAGAACTGCCAGATCGGGCTGCGCGTGCACGTGCCGCAGGGCTTCACGTACGGAATCGCCTCGGCGGACTACCGCGGATTCGGGCACCTCGAAAAGGGCGCGTACGGCGTGGAACGCGCGAACTACTATTTCCAGGGAAACTCGCCGACGGCGTACGAGACGCATCGGCTCGACGGGTTCTACGACAATGACTGGCAGTTCTCGGATTCCACGGACATCGACGCGATTATCTATGAGCCGTGCGGCCAGGAGCGCAATCTGAACATCAACACGGAATTGCGGACGTATGCCGGTTCTTCGGATCCGGCGAAGACGACGAGCTTCCTGACGATGGACTCGACGGACGGCAGCGTCCAGACGGTTTACCACTTCGCCTGGAAGCAGTGCCCGACCACCCCGTAACCGCGGAACTCGGACCCGTGAGCGCTTCCTCGGACGCTCACGGGTCCGTCTGCGTCACGTTTTCGGTGAGCCTGCCCAGCAATGCGGCCAGTGTCGCGATCTCGTCGTCGGTGAATCCGCGGCGCATCCGTTTGTCGTGCGCGATCGCGGCGTCGGCGAGGCGGTGGAAGGTTCGTTCGCCGTATTCGGTGAGTTCGACCTGGTGCACGCGCCGGTTTTCCGGGTCGCGGGCGCGGGTGAGCAGGCCCGCGGTCTCCATGCCGTTGAGGTGATGGGTGAGCGTGGCGCCCTGGATGCCGACGGCGTCGGCGAGTTCGCGCTGGCTCGCGTGGCGGCGGGTTTTGAGCGCGATGAGGATCTGCCACACCGGCTGCGATCCGCCGACCTCGGCGAGCGCGCGGTCGAACGCCTGGCCCGCGGTCTTGGCGGTGCGGGCGAGGAGGACGCCGAGCGGCGGCGTGTCGGGTCGGGGCACGGGGAGACGGTACCGCAGGTTCGTCGAACTCTAACCGTTTGACGACGAACGATTAGATATCTAACGTTTGTGATGTCTCATCGACCGGCGCTGGAGGGCATCATGGACACTGCGGAGATCGCTGAACTGGGCAAACGCTGGGCGGCCGCCGAGGTAGCGGGCGACACGGATACGCTGGGCGGCATGGTCGCCGACGAATTCCGCCTCGTCGGGCCGCTCGGCTTCGTGCTCGACCGGGAGCAGTGGCTGGACCGCTACCGCTCCGGCGCGCTGGCGACGCTGCGGCTGGATTGGCGCGACGTCGAGGTGCGCGTGCACGGCGACACCGCGATCGCGATCGGCGTGCACGACCAGGAAGCGACCCATCAGGGGAACCGCGTCGACGGCACGTTCCGGGCGACGCACGTGCTCGTCCGCGGCGGGAACGGGTGGCGGATCGCGGGGATGCACCTCAGCCCGATGGGTGCTCCGCCTGCTTTTGCCCGCTGAACCGGGGATCGCGACGCGGGATTGGGCGTGCCAGCAGGGTCACGGGGTACACCGCGGCCGTGTCGTTGGGCGCGATGCCCGTGCAGAGTGGCTCGATGGCAAGCGCCGCTGGGGGTTTGCCATCGAGCCGCGGAGAAAGCGGTCCGTGAAGGGACCCCTCACGACCGGCGGTCTGTCGCCGGTCGTGAGGTCGCCGACCGGATGGTGCGGGTCAGGGTTTGCGCCACAGGTGGACGGTGGTGTCCGCCGTCGAGTCGGAGGTGGTGGCGACAGTCGTCCGGTCTGGGCTCACGATGAGCGAGGCGATTCCGGGCAGGCCCGCGCCCTGCTGTTTCCCGTCGAGACCGAGGACGGCGAGGGTGCCCGCCGCGATCGCGAGAAGGTGCTGGTCGTCCAGCCCGGGCAAGACCATGGTGTACCGGACGCCGTTGGTTTGCGCGTCGAATTGAGTGGGCGGCAGGAGGAAGCCGAGCCGAAGTTCCTTTCGTGTCGCAGTGTCCCACTGCTGCACTTTCGCGGGCTTGCCGGGATCGCTGCCGGTGGTGGTGATCAGCGTCCGGCTGTCCGGGGTGAAGGCGAAGAAGTTGATCTGCTCGTAGTCGGCCCACGAGATCGGGTCGCCGATCGGCTTGAGCGATGCCGTTTCCCACAGGCCGAGTTGGCTGGTGTGGGAGTCGTGGCCGTCCCACTGGTAGACGGCGAGCACGCGTCCGTCGGGGCTGAACTGCGCACCGTGGAAGGTGGCCGGTGTCGCGATGCTGCCGATGCGGGTGCGGTCGGCGATCCGCCACAGTTCGAGCCGGCGCGGGGAGGCCATCGGCACCACCAGGAGGCTGCCGTCGGGGCTGAGAGTCGGCCAGCTGCCGTCGATGTCGATGTCGTCGAACACCAGGGGCTCGCCGATCGTCCGGCCGGTTCGCGGGTCCCAGGCTTGAGTCGTGAGCTGCTTGAATTTGACCCGCGAGACCACCAGGGCGCTGCCGTCGGGGCGGAACGTCATCCCGGCCAGGATGGTGTTGGGGAACGGGCCGATGCGCTGGCCGACCGGTTTGCGTGTCGCGACGTCCAGGACGTCGATGGTGAAGTCGACGTTCATCGTGGCGAGCATCCGGCCGTCGTTGTCGAACTGGAGAGATTGCGGATGTCCGCGTGCGGTGAGGAATCCGGATTCGACGAGCGGCGGCTGCGGTGCGGGCGGAAGCGCGTCGGGCACCGGCGGACCCGGCCACGCGAGCCAAGCGGCGAGTCCGGCGATCACCACGGCAAGGGCGCCGATCAGGATTCCCCGGCGCGGTGCCGTACGTCGTGGAGGCGGCGGGGCGTCTGAGAGCTGGTAGATCACCGAGTCGTCCTGCGGTACCGGTTCGCCGTCGAGGAACTGGGCGAGTTCGGCGGTCCGCTCGGCGATGAGCTTCTCGACGGCAGGCGGCCACGGCTCAGCCGACGGTCCGATCGCTTCGAGGAGTTCGGCGGCGGTGGGCCGGTCGGCCGGGTTTTCCGCGAGGCACGGGCGGAGCGTCTCGGGAAGCGCGGAGCGCGCGGCGAGAAGCGTGCCGAGGGCGAACAGGTCGTCGGCTGGGTCGTCGCCGGTCGCGCGGGCGATGAGCCTTGCCCCGCTGCTGGTGAGCCGGACGTGCCACGGGTTCAGGCTCCCGTGGGCCAGACCGGCACTGTGGAGTTGAGCCAGATCCGCGGCGATTCCGGCGGCCAGCCGGAGCACCGCCGGTTCGGGCAGCGGGTCGTGGACGTCCTGCAGAGAGGGGCCGGGCACGAACTCTTGCGCCCACCAAGGCATCGACGCGTCCGGCGCGGCCTCGAGAACCGCGCTCAACGCAGCGGCCTCGGCGGAGCGCCCGAGGGTGAGCGCTACGAGGCGGTCGTCCGGTCCGCTGCCGAGCAGCACCCGGGTCGTCTCGTCCCGGGCCAGTTCCGCGAGCACCCGGTATTGGCCGAGCCAAAGCGGGTCGCCGACCGCCGGTCTTCGCATCAGCTGCCTCCCCAGAAGCTGTCCGAGAAGGAAGATCTTGCCAGCCCGGCGGCCGGGTCAGGTACGGGCGGGCAGAATCTTCCGTCGGCACGGGCATTCCCCGGGCCGGGAGTGCTTGAATGCGATCATGGTCGCACTTCGCACTCTGGGCTCATCCGACCTCGCCGTCTCCCCGCTGTGCCTCGGCGGGAACGTGTTCGGCTGGACCGCCGACGAAACGGCGTCGTTCGCCGTGCTCGACGCCTACGCCGAGGCGGGCGGGAACTTCCTCGACACGGCGGATTCGTACATGTACCAGTTCCCGGGCAACGAAGCCGGGCAGTCCGAGACGATCATCGGCAGGTGGCTCGCCGCGCGCGGGAACCCGGACGGGCTGGTGGTCGCGACGAAGGTCGGGGACAGTCCGCAGGCCAAGGGGCTCGCTCCGGCGAACATCAAGGCCTCGGCCGAGGGGTCGTTGCGGCGGCTGGGGATCGACCGGATCGACCTGTACTACACGCATTTCGACGACGAATCCGTCGCGGTCGAGGACATCGTCACCGCGCTCGACGAGCTGGTGAAGGAAGGCAAGGTCCGCGCGATCGGGACGTCGAACATCAGCCCGGAACGGCTGGCCGCGTCGCTGGAGTTTTCCGACCGCGAGGGGCTGGCGAAGTACGTCGCGCTGCAGCCGAAGTACAACCTTGTCGCGCGGGAGTACGAGAGCGAACGCCGGGGGATCGTGGAGCGGCACGGGCTGGCCTGCGTCCCGTATTTCGGCCTGGCGTCCGGGTTCCTGACCGGCAAGTACCGGCCCGGACAGCAGGTGGACAACATCCGCAACATGCCCGGGCTCGCCGGCGGTTACGCGGACACCGAGCACGGCGTGAAGGTGCTGGCGGCCCTGGAGGAGGTCGCGAAGGCGCGCGGCGCGGAGATGCCGACGGTCGCGCTGGCCTGGCTCGCGCAGCAGCCGACGGTGGCCGCGCCGATCGCGTCCGCGCGGACGGTCGAGCAGGTTCCGGCGCTGGTCGCGATGCAGGAGGTAGAGCTGAGCGACGAAGAACTGCGGATCCTCGACGCCGCTTCCGCGTAGGTCAGTTGTGCCGCGGCGGGTCCTGCGCGCCGACGCCCAGGACGCGGCCGAGCGCGATGAGGCCCTCGTCGAGGTGGCTCATGCTGGACAGGACCGCGCGGGTTTCGGCCTCGTCGATCCGGTCGGCGACCGGGGTCCCGTCGTCGCGGACGAGCTTGCGCAGCCGCGTGCTGCCCGGGTTGCTGACCGCTTCGTGCACGAGGTCGACGTTCGCGATGATCCGGCCGGCGAACTGGTCCAGCCGCTCCGAGACCGGACCGGCGAGCTGGCCGGGTTGCGCGCGGGCGGCGACGTGCCGGGCGCGGAAGGCGATGCCCTCCAACGTGGTCAGCACGTGCCAGCCGTAGTCGCGGCGGGCGCTGCGCAGGTTGATCGGGTGGGTGAGCGGTTCGATCGTCAGCCGCACCTGCTCGACCGCGCGGTCGAGGTCGCGGGACATCTCGATGATGTTCACGTTCTCGCGGCCGGACAGCAGCGTGGCGGCTGATTCGACGAACTCGTGCAGTTCGTCGAGCGCGATCGCGATGTCGTCCAGCATCACCGCGCGCGTGCGGACCGGCAGCACCACCACCGCGGCGAGCAGCCCGCACGCCGCGCCGACCGCGGTTTCGGCGACCCGGATCCACAGCACCTCGATGCTGAACGTGCCGAGCAGGCTGTAGAGCAGGCCCAGCATACTCGTTACGAAGAACGCCATCAGGAACTGCGAAACCCGCGCCGTGTAGACCATGCCGAACACGCAGACCAGCAGCAGCGCGAGGATCGCCGGGGTGTTGCCGCTGACCAGCAGCGCCAGCGCGACACCGCCCACGATGCCCAGCAGCGTCCCGCCGGTGCGGCGCATGCCTTTCACGAACCGCGCGCCCGCGCTGGACGTGCCGATGAAGACGACGAACACCGTCAGCACCGCCCAGTACCAGCGTTGCGGCGAGATCAGCTGCCCGGCCAGCACGGCGAGCCCACCGCCGAGCACGGCCTGGATCGCGCCGCGCGTCTGGTTGTCGTAGGCGAACGCCTTGGTCGGTTCGTCTTCCTCGTCCTCTTCGGCCGGGAAGTCCACTGTGGATTGCAGGCTGGCGATGCGCTGCGCCCGGTCGTCCGCGACGGCCAGTTCGGCGATCGCGCGGCGGACTCCGTCGCCGGGGTGTGCGCGTTCGTCGATCCGGCTGCCTTCCACCAGCATCCGGCTGTACTCGCCGGTCTCGCTGATCAGCGGCAGGTCGCGCGGATCGCGTTCCATCAGCGACCGGAACCGGGACAGCCGGGCCACGAGATCGTCCGCGACGCCCTCAGGCAGCGGCTGCGAGCACGTCCGCCGCACGGTGATCACCAGCCACTGCACGGCCAGCTCGACCTCGATGACCCGGCGGCGCAGCTGGTCGGCACGCCGGTCGTCGACTACGTCCGGAGCGTGGTCCTCGATCAGCAGGACCACCTCGTGCAGCCGCTCCACCGACGTGCGGATCTGCCGGTTGCTGCGGTCCGAACCGCCGGAGGAGATGTACGCCTCGGTCGCGCGCACCGCCGCACCGAGCCGCGCGCGGAACGCCTGCCGGTAGCGGATCAGCTCGCTTTCGGCGTTGCGGCGCAACAGAAGGAACCGAACGACCGCGTTCGCCGCGACGCCGATCGTCAGCGCGAGCAGCAGGTGCGGCACCTGCGCGAGGTGCGCCTGCAGGAACATCGGGAAGAAGAACAGGAAGAACGCCATCGACCCGAGTGCGATGCCGCGCGCGCCGAACCGCTGCACGTACACCGCGACGAAGATCAGCAGCACGAACACGACGCTGTCGAGCGGCGCGTAGGCGGAGCCGAAACAGGCGGCGGTGATCGACGCGGCCCCGACCACGAGCGCCAGCAGCAGCGTGACGGCCTGGCCGCCGCTGGTGGCGTCGTTGACGGTGAACGCGCTCATCATCGCCGCGATGGCCGCGACGAGCGTGGTGGTGAGCGGGAAGTGCAGCGGCAGCATCGCGAGGACCGCGATCACGATGCCGAGCACCGCCGACGCGGCGAGCCGCAGCCGGACGAGACCGGGGTCGGCCGCCGCCAGCCGGTCGAGGAAGGCGTTGCGCACGTCGGTGATCATCGGGCCAGCAGCTCCCACTGGGCGAGGGCGACGCGCCGCCGGGTCGAGGCGCGCACGCGCAGCCGGTAGTGCCGGCACGCGGCGGGATCGGCGAGCACGAACGGCCGGGTCTGGCGCCGCCAGCGGAACACCTCGCCGGAGCGTTCGTCCAGGGTCCGCCACTGCTGCCCGTCGTCGGAGCCTTCGAGGACCCAGTCCCGCGGATCGCCAGCGCTGGCGCCGGAGGTGAGCGTGTAGAGGACGACTTCGCGCGGCTCGCCGTCGGCGGTGAAAGTGATTGTCGGCCTGGGGGTGCGGAAGACGGCTTGGGTGCGGCTGGTGTTGTCGATCAAAGCGGCGATCCCGGTGCCGGTGAGATCACTGAGCGGCGCGGGGGCGACCGGGGTGACCGGTTCTGCGCCCCAGTCGCCGGGTTCGGCGCGGACGTCGAACTCCAGCACCGCGCCGCGCGCGAGGGCCGCGTGCGCGAGGGTGGCCGAAGGGTGCGGTTCGCCGTCGACAGTCAGGCCGTGCACGTACGGCGTGTCGGTTCCGCTGTCGGCGCTCGCGGCGCGGGGTGCTCGGATCACCAGGTCCTTTCCGTTCTCGAGGTGCACGGTGGCGGAGCGGAACAGCGGCGCGCACACCGCGTACCGCGGGCTGCCGACGGCCAGCGGGTAGAGACCGAGGGCGGTGAAGACATACCAGGCCGACATTTCGCCGTTGTCCTCGTCCCCGGGATAGCCCTGGCCGAGTTCGCTCCCGAGATACAGCCGGCGCAGCACCTCGCGGACGGTGCGCTGCAGTTTCGCCTGCGCTCCGGCGAAGCCGTAGACGAACGGGATGTGGTGCGAGGGCTGGTTGGAATGCCCGTACTGGCCCATTCGCACGTCCCGCGCCTCGGTCATTTCGTGGATCCGGCCGCCCTGGCCGGTCTCGGGCGTCCGGAAGAACTCGTCCAGTTTCGACTCGAGGCCTGCCGGGCCGCCGTGCAGCGCGGCGAGGCCCGGACCGTCGTGCGGCACGGAGAACGCGGTGTTCCAGGCGTTGGTCTCGACGTAATCCGGGCCCCACACCGTGGGATCGAATCCCTCAGCCGGGTGCCGCCAGCCGCCGTCGAGGGTGCGGCCCTGGAAGAAGCCGATCCGCGCGTCGAAGTGGTTGGCGTAGTGCTGCGCGCGCTGGCGGAAGTAGACGGCGTTGTCGGCGAACCGGCGAGCCCGCGCGCCGCTGCTTTCCCGGGCGAGCGCGTCGGAAAGGTTGGCGAGGCCGAAGTCGTTGAGGCAGCCTTCGAGCGCCCAGGACAGGCCGCCGCGCGTCGAGGTCGGCGTGTAGCCGAGGAACGCGGAGCGGTCGAGCCCCTTGCGGCCGACGCCTGCGCGCGGCGGGGTGACAGTGGCGTTCTTGAGCGCGGCGTCGTACGCGGCTTCGACGTCGAAGTTCGTGACGCCCTTCAGATACGCGTCGGCGAACGCCACGTCGGAGCTGGTGCCGGTCATGAGGTCGGCGTAGCCGGGGGAGGACCACCGGGCGATCCAGCCGCCTTCGCGGTACTGCTGCACGAAACCGTCGATCATCCGGCCGCACTGGCGCGGCGCGAGCAGCGCGTACGCGGGCCACACGGTGCGGTAGGTGTCCCAGAAGCCGTTGTTGACGTACAGCTCGCCGTCCACGACCTTCGCGCCGGTGCGCCGCCGCGTGCTCGGCCGGAAACTCCGCACGACCGGGCTCGCGTGCCGGATGCCGCGCGGGGTGTTCTCGTGCGCGACGTTCGGATACAGGAACATGCGGTAGAGGCTGGAGTAGAAGGTGCTCAGCTCGTCCTCGGACGCGCCTTCCAGCTCGACCCTCCCCAGCACCTCCTGCCAGCGTTCCCGGGCGTTGTTTCGCACCTGGTCGAACGTCGTGCCCGGCGGGATTTCCAGCGTCAGGTTGCGTTTCGCCTGCGCGAGGCTGATCAGGGACGTCGCTATCCGCAGCGTCACCTCGGGCGCGGCGAACTCCAGGCTTCCCGTCACCGTCCGCCAGAACGGCCGCCGGATCCGCCCGCCTCCGACCGGGCGTTGATCAGCCTCGGCGTACACGAACATCCGCCGCGCGCCGGTCGACAGCCCGCTCCGCACCCACGTGTGCCCGGTGACGATCCCGCTTTCGGCGTCGATCCGGAGACCGCCGCGGTTGCGGGCGTTGTCGAACAGCACCCAGCCGCGGCCGTCGGGAAAAGCGAAGCGGAACATCGCCGCGTGCTCGGACGGCGCGACCTCGGCGGCGATGCCATTGCGGAACCGGACTCGGTAATGGTGCGGCCGGTCGGTCTCGTCGCCGTGGCTGAACGCCAGCGAACGCCGCACGCGATCCGGCTCGACCGGCCCGGTGCCGGGCATCAGGTGGAAGGTGTGCCGGTCGCCCATCCACGGACTCGGCTGATGGCTGAGCCCGAACGCCTGCAGCCGCGGCTCGTTCCGGTCGTCGTTGTGCCGGTGGTAGGAGTAGAACCAGTTCAGCGCGCGGGCGTCGGTGACCGGGGTCCAGAAGTTGAACCCGTGCGGGACCGCGGTGGCCGGGAAGGTGTTGCCGCGCGAGAACTCGTTGCTGGAATGCGTGCCGCGCGTCGTGCGGACCCAGTCGACGGGGTCCTTGCGCTGTGGCGGATGCTCGGCGATCCGGACGTCGTCGAGCCAGCCCGGCGCGTCCGTCGCCAGCAGGATGCGCCGCACCCGTCGTCCCGCGAACGCTTTCAGCGGACGACGCACCAGATTCCACTGGTCGACGTAGAGCTTCTTCGGCTCGGGGGAGAACCCGGCGCGGGTGCCGTCGTCGAACTCGAGGTCAAGCGTGACGTAGGTGCTGCGGTCGCTCGGGCCGGCGGACTCCGGGGAGACCACATACGACAGTGCACTGTGGCCAGTGACCGGAATGTCCACCTCGAACAGCGTCACGATCGGTCCGGCCTGGTAGCGCAAGGCTTTCGCCCCGGTGAACCCGACGCCGGTCTTCGCAGTCGGCGACCGGCGCGGCCCGCTGTCCACCCGCGCCCCCGCGACCGGCTGCGGATCGCCCGCTTCGAACGAGGAGAAGAACGCAGCCGTGGTCACGGCCCCCACGGTAATCGCTCCCGCACCGGCGGTGCCGGATCAGCTCGCGGTGAGCCGGATCAACCCCGCGTCGGTCGACGTGAACCCGCAGGCGCCGAAGTAGAACGGGCGGAGATGCGGTTCGAAGTCCACGTGCAGCCACTCGCAGCCCGCGTCCCTGGCGGCGTCCCGTGCCCGGCCGACGAGTTCGGCTCCGATGCCGCGGTGCTGCCAGTCCGCGTGGACCTTCGGATCGAGGAGGAACGCGTGGTCCGCGCCGTCCCATGCCAGGTTCGCGAAGCCGATCAGCTGGTCGCCGTCGTGTGCGCTTACCCAGCCGAGACTGTGGCGCTTTGCGCGGTCCCACCAGCCGGGTTCCGCGTGGCCGCCGTGGGCTTCGGTGAGGGTGACTAGTTGCGTGTCGGTGAGGTCGGCGCGCCAGGAGTAGTTGATCTTCATGGGCCGACGCTCCCACGGGGACGGAGGCGTGAGCCAGCGAATAAGCTGGTGCGGCGATGAAACACGTCAGAGTGGAAGCGACCGGGACAGGCAACTACCTTGACCCTCGCGCGTATCTCGGCCTGCTGCCCGCGCTCTCGGCCGAGCTCCCGCCCGGCGCACGAGCGTTCGCCGCCGACCCGGGTCACTACGACTTCTCCGCCCAGCGGTGCGTCAAGGACCTCGTCCTCGAGACGCTGCAGCGCGGAACCGCGGACGGCGAGGACTGGCTGCGGCTCGGCTTCCGCCACAACTGCTGGAAACACGAAGAAGACCTGAGCATCCGCTACGCCGGTCTCAGCACTCTCACGCCCGACCCGGCTGACTGGACCGGCTTCGGCCCGGTCACGCTGGACGAGATCCTGCCCGGCGAACACGGCTGCAGCCACGAGATCGGCTTCATCGGCGGATCCCTCACCGTCGTCAGTCGCGATCTGACCGCGACCTGGACCGTAGCCGACTGCCCCGACAAGTAGCCGAGACGCCGCAGGCCAGGCACCCGGAACGAATCCGAGCCCCTGGCCTGCGGCTATCTGCCGAAAATCAGCCGATCAGAACTGCGCGCACTGCCCAGCGGAAGGCCCGCGAACAGTATTGGCCAGCTGATGATCCGTCGGAGCAGGCGAGTTGCCCGTACAGGCCAACGGCCCACCGACGGTGCTGCTCGAGATCACCGGCCCCTGGTTCCCCGTCAGGTTCACCGGACCCGAGATGTCCGTCAGCTCGATCGACACCGGCCCAGTCGAGCCGGTGATCGACACCGGACCCTCCACCTTCGTGCGGTTCAACACCACCTGCGCCGCACCGGCCGCCGCCACTGGACCGGTGATCTGGCCGCCTCGCACGATCAGCGAAGCACCGCGCGCCACGTTCACCGGACCCGACACCGTCGCGCCGTTCAGGCACACCACGCCGCTCGACACGGTCAGCGGGCCGTTCTGCACGCCGGTCAGCGTTTTGCCGCACGAAGCGTCCGGGCGGCCCAACAACTCGAGCTCCGCCAGCGTCGCCGGGCCGCCGGTGGTCGCGGTGACCTCCAGCCGGTAGTAGGCGTAGTGCGCCGGGTTCTTCACCGCGAACGCCCGGGTCTGCTGCCGCCACGGGAAGGACTGGTCGGTCTGCTGGTCGGCCACCGTCCAGTTCTTCCCGTCGTACGAGCCCTTCAGCGTCCAGCTCTTCGCGTCACCCGCGCCGGTGCCGGAGGTGAGCGTGTAGTGCGTGACCGCCTCGTCCGTCGACTTGAGCTGGTACTGCACCGCGCCGGTCACCTTCGCCTGCGTGCGCGAAGTGTTGTCCACCAACGCCGACGCGTCCGAACCGTCCGAAGTGGACAGCGTGCCCAGGCCGGGGCCGGTCTCGTCGTGTAGCGGCGTCGGCACCGCGTCGCCCGTGGTGATCGACTTCGGCGCGTCGCCCGCACCGGTGCCCCACGTCGACGGGTTCGGGCCCATGTCGAAGTCGAGCGTGGCGCCGTGGGCGAGCACGTCGTGCGGCAGCGACGTCGACGTCCAGTTCTTCCCGTTGACCTTCAGGCCCTGGACATAGACGTTCTTCGCCGAGTTCTTCGGCGCGTTGATCACCAGGTCCCCGCCGGGCAGGTGCACGGTCGCCTTGGTGAACAGCGGCGACCCGATCGCGTAGTTAGGGCTGCCCATCTGCAGCGGGTAGAAGCCCAGCGAGCTGAACACGTACCACGCGGACATCTCGCCGTTGTCCTCGTCGCCCGCGTAGCCCTGGCCCAGTTCGCTGCCGGTGTACAGCCGCGACACCGCTTCGCGCACCTTCGCCTGCGTCTTCGCCGGCTGGCCCGCGTAGTCGTACATGTAGAGGATGTGGTGCGAAGGCTGGTTGGAGTGGCCGTACTGGCCCATCCGCACGTCCCGCGCCTCCCGCATCTCGTGGATCACGCCGCCGTAGCTGCCGGGGTAGTTCGCGGTCTCCTGGTCGGCGAAGAACTGGTCGAGCTTGGCGCCCAGCTTGTCCTTGCCGCCGTAGAGATTCGCCAGGCCCTGCCCGTCCTGCGGCACGGTGAAGGCCATGTTCCAGCCGTCGGTCTCGGTGTAGTCACCGCCCCACTGCCGCGGATCGTAGTCGGCCTTGGCCTTGGTGAACTTCCCGCTCGCGTCCTTGCCCTGGAAGAACCCGGTGCTCGGGTCGAACAGGTTCACGTACTGCTGCGCCCGGCTGGTGAAGTACTGGTAGTTCTCCAGGTACTCCGCCTTGCGCGGATCGTTCGCCGTGGCCGTGTCGTACAGCTTCTTCGACAGGTTCGCGATGCCGAAGTCGTTGACGTAGCCCTCGATCGCCCACGAGAAGCCCTCGCCGGTCGAGTTCGGCGTGTAGCCCAGGAACTCCGACTGGTCCAGGCCCTTGCGGCCGACCGCCGAGTTCGGCGGCGCCACCGTGGCGTTCTTCAGCGCCGCGTCGTAGGCCGACTTGACGTCGAAGTTCGTCACGCCCTTCTGGTAGGCGTCGGCGAACGCGACGTCCGAGCTCGTGCCGGTCATCAGGTCCGCGTAGCCGGGGGAGGACCAGCGCGCGATCCAGCCGCCGTCGCGGTACTGCTGCACGAAACCGTCCACCATCTTGCCCGCCATGTCCGGCGTGAGCAGCGAATACGCCGGCCACGTCGTGCGGTAGGTGTCCCAGAACCCGTTGTTGACGTAGGTCTGGCCGTCGACGATCTTCGACCCGGTCCGCGTCGCGGTGTCCGTGCCGGTCTTCGGCGACACCGGGCTCGCGTACTGGTACTTCGGCGCTTCCTTCGTGCCGACGTTCTCGAAACCCTCATTCGGGTACAAGAACAACCGGTACAGGTTGGAGTACAGCGTCTCCATCTGGTCCTTCGACGCGCCCTGCACCTCGATCACGCCGAGCTGCTTGTCCCAGGCCTGCTGCGCCGCGTCCCGCACCGCGTCGAACCCGGCGTTCGGGGCGATCTCCTGCTCCAGGTTCTTCTTCGCCTGGTCCACGCTGATCAGCGACGTCGCGATCCGCATCGTCACCGTCTTGTCCGCGCCCGCGGCGAACCGCAGATACCCGGTCACATTGTCCCGGTTCTGCCCGGTCAGCTTGCCGCCGGTCGTGACGGGCTTGTCGAACGTCGCGTAGACGAACATCCGCCCGGCGCCCGCGGACAGCCCGCTCTTGGCGTCGGAGTACCCGCTGAGCGTGCCGTTCGCCGGGTCGAGCGTGAGCCCGCCGGAGTTGTTGACGTTGTCGAAGATCAAGCTGGAATCGTTGCCCGGGAAGGAGAACCGCATCATCGCCGCGTGATCAGTCGGCGCGATTTCGGTCTTGATCCCGTTCTGGAACGTGACGCCGTAGTAGTGCGCCCGCGCCACCTCGTTGTCGTGCGTGAACGGCAGCGCCCGCTTGTCGCGGTTCGCGTCCGGCACCCCGCTCGCCGCCGAAGGCATCACCTGGAAGCTCTGCCGGTCGCCCATCCACGGGCTCGGCTCGTGGCTCACGCTGAACGCCTGCAACGCGGGAAGATTGTCCGCGTTGTTCTGCGAGTGGTAGTTGTACAGCCAGCTCGCCGAACCCGCGTCCGTCACCGGAGTCCAGAAGTTGAACCCGTGCGGCACCGCCGTCGCCGGGAAGTTGTTGCCCCGGGAGAACGTGCCGTTCGCCATCGTGCCGCGCGTGGTGAGCACGTTGTCGCTGGGCCGCGTGCTGGCCGGTGGCGTCGGCGTCGCGGAGATCTTCAGATCGTCCAGCCAGCCCGCGAACTGCGCCGGGCCGTTCGCGTTGTCGTAGCCGATCGCGATCCGGTCGATCGTCTTGCCCGCGGCGACTCGTCCGATCGCCGAACGCACCAGGTTCCACTGGTTCGCGTAGAGGACCTTGCTCGCGCCCTGGCCCTCCGGCGTCAGCGGGAACCCGTACTGGTCGGTCGCGCCGAGATCGCGCAGATGCGTCCCGTCGGTGAAGTCGAGATCGACCGCGACGTTCGTGCTCGGGTACTTCAGATCGCCCTCGACGAACTGCGGCTGCACCTTGTACGACAGCTCGGTCGCCGCGGTCACCGGGATGTCGACGTCGTAGACCTTGTTGTAGGAGTACCCGTGCCCGGCCTTGGGCTGGCTGCCGGAGTAGCGGAACGCCTTCTTGCCGGTGAACCCGACCCGGTTCTTGTTGGTGTAGCCCGACGTCGGCCCGGAATCGACCACGCTGCGCATGTTCGGCAGCGGTGGCGGGGCCGGATCGTCGTTGGCCAGCAGCAGCTCGGACATCTGCATGATGCTGTCGCCGTTGTTGCCCGTGACGTTCAGCCGGTAGTAGGTGTACGCGGCACTCGGCGCGGCCAGCTTGTAGTCGTTCTGCTGGAAACGGTTCGCGAACGACTGGCCGGACTGTTTGTCCAGATCCGTCCACTGCTGCGCGTCGTTCGAGCCCTGCAGCGTCCAGTCCCGCGGGTCCCGGCCGGGGAAGTCGTTGGCCGAACTGATCGCGTAATGCGTGATCGACGTCGGCGCGGACAGCGTGAACGTCACCGACGCGGCCGGATCCCACGACAGCCACTTCGTGCCCGTGCTGCCGTCGATCAGGTTCGCGGCGACCTCGCCGCCGCCGGTGTTCTCGCTGGTCGCGCTGAGGTCGGTGACCTTGCCCCGGATGTCGCCGGGGATCGCGGTCCCGTTCGCGCCGTCGACGCCCGAAGCCCGCGGCTTCCCGGCGGCATCGGTGTCGACGGCGTCCTGCGTCGGTTGCGGATCGTTCGGCTCGAACGAAGAAACGAAGTCCGGCGGGGCGGCCTCGCCCGGCGCGGCACCGGCCGCGGCAGGCAGGACGACCAGGCCCGCCGCCGCCACGGCCGCGGCGAGCACGACGTGGAACGGTCTGGCGCTTCGGGGCATCATTGCTCCCAGTTCGTCAGGGGATCAGGGATCGGGACTCGGGGCCCCGGAAGCTCAACTCGCGGGTGACATCGATGTCAAGGCCGCCCCGCAAACCTGACCGGAAACGGACAACACCCGAGGGCTGCCGCTGCGGCAACCGGGTGGCGCCCGCCCGGCCGGTCGAGCGCACCGGCTCCGAGCCCCGGCGGGTATAACAGAGCCCATGCCAGCCGACGCCATCGATCCCGACGAGGAAGCCCGCCGCCGGGCCGGACTCGCGCTCGCCAACGGTGACCCCACCGGGTGGTTCGAGCCCCTCTACGCGGCCGCGGAAGCCGGAGAGGCCGTCCTGCCGTGGTATCGCGGCAAGCCCTCGCCGGAACTCGCCGACTGGATCGACGGGCGGCCGGGCGACGGCCGCCGCGCCCTCGTCGTCGGCTGCGGAATGGCCGACGACGCCGAACTCCTCGCCGCCTCCGGATACGAGACCTCCGCCTTCGACGTCTCGCCCAGCGCGATCAAAGCCGTGCTCAACCGCTTCCCGGACACCGCCGTCTCCTACCGCACCGCGGACCTGCTCACCCCGCCCGCGGAATTCCACTACGCCTTCGACCTGGTCGTGGAGATCATGACCGTCCAGTCGATGCCGAAGGACGTCCACGACCCGGCCATCGCCTCGGTCTCCGGTTTCGTCGCCCCGGGCGGGACGCTCGTCGTCGGCGCGGTCGCCGAGGAAAGCATCGACCTCGACACCTGGGAGGGGCCGCCGTGGCCGCTCAGCAAAGCCGAGGTCGAATCCTTCGCCCGCGACGGCGTCACCCTGACCTCGCTGAGGCGGGTCCGCGACGACGCCCGCTGGTGGGCGGAGTTCACCCGCTGATGTCCGAGGACCGTCCCGCGACCAGCCACGAACGCGCCGCGGGCCGTCCGTGGGACGAGTCCTATCAGGACGGTCCGGCCCCGTGGGACCTCGGCCGCCCGCAACCGGCGATCGTCGAACTCGCCGCCGAGGGCGCGTTCCGCGGCACGGTCCTCGACGCCGGATGCGGCACCGGCGAGAACGCGCTGCACCTCGCCGCGGCCGGACTGTCCATTGTGGGCATCGACGTCGCGGAAACCGCCGTGACGCAAGCGAAAGAGAAGGCCCGCGCGCGGGGGCTCTCGGCCGAGTTCGCGGTCGGGGACGCGTTCCGGCTGTCCACTCTGGACCAGACCTTCGACACGGTCCTCGACTGCGGGCTGTTCCACACCTTCGACGCCCGGGAACGCCACGCCTACGTCGCCAGCCTCGCGTCCGTCACCGAACCGGGCGCGAGGCTGCACATCCTGTGCTTCCGCGACGCAGGCACGGATTCCGGACCGCACCCGGTCACCCAGGCGGAACTCGAAGCGCCTTTCCAGCGCGAAACCGGTTGGCAGCTCGAAACCCTGCGCGACAGCCGGATTGTCGCCAGGTTCGCGCCGGACGGTCTTCCAGCCTGGCTGGCGACCGTCCAGCGCGCCACTCCCTGAACCTCAGCAGGACTCCAGGAACCGCGTCAGCACCCGCGTCCCGAACCGCAGCCCGTCCACCGGCACCCGCTCGTCCACGCCGTGCGCCATCGCCCGGTACGGGAAGCCTTCCGGCAACGCCAGGGGAGCGAAGCCGTAGCACGCCATCCCCAGCTGCGTGAACGCTTTCGCGTCCGTCCCGCCGCCCATGCAGTACGGCACCACGACCGCCTCCGGGTCCTCCGCCCGCAGCGCCGCGGTCATCGCGTCGAACCACGGCGAATCCACCGGAGCCTGCACCGGCGGCTGATGCGCCACGAATTCCCGCGTGACACCCTCGCCCAGCAACGAATCCACCACCGCGAACAGCTCGTCCTCGGTCCCCGGCAGCACCCGCACGTCGACCTGCGCGCTCGCCGTCGACGGGATCACGTTCACCTTGTACCCGGCGTCGAGCATCGTCGGCGTGGTGCTGTTGCGCACCGTCGGCACCACCAGCGACCCGGCCGTCCCCAGCCGCGCCACGGTTTCGTCCACCGCTTCGCCCGACGAAAGATCCACCGGCACGCCCAACGCGGCGCCCGTCCGCTCCAGGAACGCGCGCACGGTCGGCGTCAGCTGAACCGGCCAGCGATGCTCCGCGATCCGCTGCAGCGCCCCGACCAGCCGCACGACCGCGTTCTCCGAGTTCGGCCGCGACCCGTGCCCGGCCCGCCCGGTCGCGGTGAGCCGCAGGTGCGCGGTCCCGCGCTCGGCGGTCCCGACCGGGTACAGCCGCACTTTCCGGCCGTCCGCCGCGGGCACGTGATAGCTGTACCCGCCGGACTCGCTGATCGCCGCCGCGCAGCCCTCGAACAGGTCCGCGTGCTCCTTGACCAGCCAGTGCGCGCCGTAGTCGCCGCGGTCCTCCTCGTCGGCGACGAACGCCAGCACGATGTCCCGCCGCGGCCGCAGCCCGGACGCGACAGCGGCCAGCACCATCGCGCAGAAATCCTTCATGTCGACCGCGCCGCGGCCCCACAGGAACCCGTCGCGGACCTCGCCGGAAAACGGCGGTACAGACCAATCGGCCGCCGCCGCGGGCACCACGTCCAGATGCCCCTGCACGAGCAGCGCGGGCAGTGTCGGATCGGTGCCCGGAATCCGCGCGACAACGTTCGACCGCTGCGGCTCGGGCTCCAGAATCCGTGCCGGAACCCCGTGCCGGTCAAGGAATTCGGCGACGTACTCGGCGGCCAGGCGTTCGCCCGCGGCCTCCCCGTCGCCCCAGTTGGTGGTGTCGAACCGGATCAGGTCCGCGCACAGCGAAACAACGTCGACCTCAGCCATAAATGCCCTGCACCGCCCCTGCCGCGATGGCCGTGACCACCTTGAACGCCTTCATCGCCTCGGTCATGCTCGGCGCCTCGAACGCGACGCGCCGCGTCCCGGTCTGCTCCACGGTCGGGATCACCGCGGTCGCCTGCGCCAGATGGCTCGCGTCGAACTCGACCTCGATCCGGTGCCGCCCCGGCGTCCGCTCGGCCCGCCCGGCCAGCGCCATCGACTCCCGCGCGCCGGTCTCCAGCAGCTTCGCCGTGCGCGCCGGCGGCAGGCAGATCGCCGCGTACCGGCTCACGCATTCCTTGACCTGCACCAGTTCCGCGTCCGGCGCGTAGTCGCGCGCGTCCTCGCAGGTCTGGTCGTCGCCGCTGACCAGCAGCACCGGCACGCCGTACTCGGCCGCCATCGCCGCGTTCAGCCTGCCCTCGCTCGCGGGCACGTCGTCCAGCCACACGCCGGTGATCTGGTTTTCCAGATACGTGTGCGACAGGACGCCGTCGAACCCGGCCCCGGCGTGGTAGCCGAGGAACACCACACCGTCCACACCGGAATCGATGCCTTGCATCATCGACAGCGGTTTGTGCCGCCCGGTCAGCATCCGCGCGCGTTCGTCGAGGTCTTCCAGGAGCAGGTTGCGCTGCGACGAGTGCGCCTCGTTGACGAGCACGTCGGTCGCGCCCGCCGCGTACAGGCCGGCCAGCACCGCGTTGACGTCGCCGGTGAACATTCTCCGGAACCGCTGCCACTGCGGGCTCCCGGGCACGACGTCGTCGGTCCAGGTGACCCCCGTGGCGCCTTCCATGTCGGCCGAGATCAGGATCCGCATGCCGGGCACTCTAGTGATCCGCGCCGCGACCATAACGATCGGACACGCAGCGGCGCCGTCACATATTGCGCGCTTCCCGCCGTATGTGGTTACTTTTCGTCTCTGGGGTCGGGGATTGACGATGGGGTGGTTCTCAAGTGCGAAATAAGCACAGGCGGCACGGTTTGCGCCGCGTTTTCGGTGTCGTGATGGCAGGAACGCTGGCGATTCTGCCGTTGGCGGGCACTGCGACCGCGCAACAGCAGGCGCCGCCGAAGGTGCTGCGGGTCGCGTTGACCACTGGTATCGACCACTTGAACCCGTTCACCGCCGGGCTCGCCGCGTCGACCCAGGTCGGCCGGTTCATCTACGAGTTCCTGACGATCCCGTCGCAGGACAAGGCCGAGGCCGCTCCGGCGCTCGCCGAATCCTGGACGACGTCGCCGGACAAGCTGACCTGGACGTTCAAGATCCGCAAGGGCGCGAAGTGGTCCGACGGGCAGCCGGTCACCGCGAAGGACGCCGCGTTCACCTTCAACCGGATGCTCACCGACGCCACCGCGCGCACCGCGAACGGCAACTACGTCGCGAGCTTCCAGTCGGTGACCGCGCCGGACGACGCCACGCTGGTGATCAAGACCAAGACCGTGCAGTCGTCGATGGCGCTGCTCGACGTCCCGATCGTGCCCGAGCACGTGTGGTCGCAGATCAAGGACTTCAGCGACCCGAAGACCGACACCATCCCGGTCGTCGGCGTCGACGACGGTCCGTACACGATCACCGAGTACAAGCAGAACGAATACGTCAAGTTCAAGGCCAACAAGGACTATTGGCGCGGCGCGCCCAAGGTCGACGAGCTGCAGTTGCTGGTGTTCAAGGACGTCGAGGCCGCGGTCAACGCCCTCAAGCAGGGCGAGGTCGACGTGATCAACCGGCTCACCCCGACGCAGTTCGACGCGCTCAAGGACCAGCCGAACATCGCGCTGAACAAGGCTCCGGGCCGCCGCTACAACGAGATCAACCTGAACTTCGGCGTCCAGAACTCCGAGAACAAGCCGATCGGCAACGGAAACCCGGTGCTCAAGGACATCCGGGTGCGCCAGGCTATCGCGCAGTCGATCGACATCAATACGATCGTGGACAAGGTCGCCGGCGGCTACGCCCAGCCCGGCGGCGGCGTGATCCCGCCGATCTATTCGGCCTACCACTGGGATCCGGCGCCGGGGGAGGCGCGCAAGTTCGACCTCGCCGCCGCGAACGCCGCGCTCGACGCGGCGGGATACGCGAAGGGCCGCGACGGCATCCGCACCGCGCCCGGCGGCGCGCGCCTCGAACTGCGCCTCACCGGGCACGCGAACCGCGCGCCCGACCAGCGCCTCGCCCAGTACGTCACCGGCTGGCTGCACGACATCGGCATCTCGGTGAAGCAGGAGCTCGTCTCCGACGACGAGCTGAACGACCGCACCAACGCGGGCAACTACGACCTCGCGATCTCCGGCTACGCGAACAACCCGGACCCGGACTATTCGCTGGCCCTGCACACCTGCGCCGCGCGGCCGAACGCCGAGGGCAAGGGCGGCACCACCGACACGTTCTTCTGCGACCCGCAGTACGACGCGCTCTACGCCAAGCAGCTCGCCGAAACCGACCCGGGCGTGCGCGCGGGCTACGTGAAGCAGGCCCAGGCGCGGCTCTACAGCCAGGCCGTGAACGTCGTCTACGACTACGACAACGCGCTCGAGGCCTACCGTTCCGACAAGTTCTCCTCGTTCGGCAAGCAGCCCCAGCCCGAGGGTTCGATCCTCGAGCAGACCGGCTACTGGGGCGTCTACGGCGCGGTCCCGGCCGACGCTTCGGCCGCTTCGTCGGACAGCGGTTCCGGCACGACCGTGTGGATCGTCGTCGCCGGGGTAGTGCTCGTCGTGCTCGTGGGCGGCGGCATCGCGCTGTCCCGCCGCGGCAAATCCGCCGACGACCGGGAGTAAATCCGATGCTGTGCCAGTCGCCCGCTCCGGCGCGCGAGTCCGTCGCGTCCGTGAGGGGAACCCTGAGGGAATCTGATTCCCTCAGGGTTCCCCTCACGGAC
>NZ_JBSFNS010000058.1:0-48848 GCF_053587275.1 Amycolatopsis sp. NPDC003676 | reverse complement strand
GTTGCGGCAGCGCCGCGCCCGCTCCGGCGCCGACGAATCCCCCAACGACACCGAGATGCGTTCCCCGCGTGAGGTCGAGGGCTGTCAAGGCGGGAAAGATGCCTTGACAAGCCACCCCAGACCGCAGGAGAGCTTCATATCGGGGTGCGGGGGAGGGGCTGGGTGCACCGATTGTTGGGTGCATCGGCTGCGGTTTTAGGGACGTGAGGGGAACCCTGAGGGAATCTGGTTCCCTCAGGGTTCCCCTCATGTACTGATGAAGTCCACTACGGATTTCGTTACCCGGGTTGGGTCTTCCAGGTGGGGGAAGTGGCCGATGCCTGGCCAGATTTTGGGTTCGCTGTGCGGGCCTGCCCAGCGGACCGACGCCAGTGCGGTTTCCGGGAGGATGCAGGTGTCGTCCGCGCCGTGCAGTTGCAGTACGGGCGCTGCGATGCGTCCCTCGACGGCGTCGGTGAAGCGCCTGCCTTCGCCGCGGAACTGGGCGCGGAAGGCCCAGCGGTAGTACTCCAGGGCGGAGTGGGCGACGCCTGGGACCAGCATCGCTTGGCGGAAGGCGGGCATCGTCTCGGTGAAGTCCGAAGAGGACCGCCAAGGCTCGCCGGACCATTTGGCGAAGAGTTCTTCCACGGCCGCCGCGTTGTCGCGGACCAGCCATTTCTCTGGGGCCATCGGGACCTGGAAGCGGAAAAGGTGGCCGACTGCGCGGATTTGGCTGCTGGTGCGCTTCACCGCTGACTTGAACGCCAGGGGATGCGCAGCGCCGATGGCGGTTACTGAGGACACGAGACGCGGGTGCAGGGCGGCGACAGTCCAGGCGAGCATGCCGCCCCAGGCGTGGCCGACCAGGTGTGCCCGGCGGGCGCCTAGGGCCTTGATCAGGCCGCCGACATCACCCGCCAGGGTCCAGGCGTCGTAGCCGCGGGGAGGCTTATCTGAGTCGCCGTAGCCGCGCAGATCTACCGCTACCGCGCGGAAACCGGCGTCGGCCAGTGCGGGCAGTTGGTGCTGCCAGGTCCACCAGAAGCCGGCGAAGCCGTGCAGGAGCAGCACTAACGGGCCCTCGCCGCATTCGGCTACGTGCAGGCGGATGCCGTTGGCCGAGACGTCGCGATGCGTCCATGGGCCGTCGACCCGCACGCTCGACGGGTCCGGCGTCAGCTCCACCACCGCGAGGGCTGGCGTCAGCCCTGCGTCGAGGGCAGGTCGTCGTCTTCGGCGGGCTTGCGCTTGAACGCCTCAGCCGTCTCCTTGACGCTGCTGATGGTGCGCTCCGGCGCGCGCAGCTTCTTCACCTTGCGCCAGCCGAGGAACGCGGTCGCGCCCACGGTGACCAGCATCAGGCCGAACACCGTCGCGAACGCGGGCCAGCGGATGCCCCACCAGTCCGACAGACCCTCGGCGATCAGCAGGAACAGGAAGAAGGTGCTGTACAGAAAGACGGTGAGGGCGATCAGGAAGAAGACCGTCCCCTTGAGCGCCTTCTTCGCTTCCTGCGCCAGCTCGGCTTTCGCCAGCTCGATTTCGGCGCGGACCAGCGTCGACAGGTGCTGGGTGGCGTCGCCGACGAGCTTGCCGATGGACTGCTCGCTCGCCGCGGCTTCCTCGTCGCTGGACAGGGGCAGGTACGGCACGGCCCCCACGCCGTCGGGGCTGGTGCGCTCGTGTTTGGGGCTGCTCACTGGGTCATCGTGCCACGTGACCGTATGCGAGGCGCGACGGACCGGCGGGAGTGTCGGGATCAAGCCGCCTTCGCGTGTACTCGGCTGCGCCGCAAGAGCAGTACGGCGGCCGTCAGCGAGGCGATCGCCGAGGCGATCAAGACCGCAGCCTTGGCCACTTCGGCCGCTTCCGCGGGCAGCGCGAGTTCGGCGATCAGCAGGCTGACGGTGAACCCGACGCCGCCGAGAACGGACAGCGCCGCGACGTCTCGCCAGCTCATTCCGCTGGGCTTTTCCGCCACGTGCAGCTTCACCGCCAGCAGGCTCGCCCCGAAGATGCCGACGAACTTGCCGACGACCAGTCCGATGAGGACAGCCAGCGGCAACGCGGTGGTGAAGACCGTCGACAGCGCCTCGCCGTTCACCGAGATTCCCGCGGCGAACAAGGCGAACACCGGCACCGCGACGGCCGCTGACCACGGCTGCAGGCGGTGTTCGAGCCGGACCGCGGGCGCTTCCTCCTCGCCCTCGTCCTCGCGGACGCGAGTGAGCAGCCCGAGCGCGACGCCGGCGATCGTCGCGTGGATGCCCGCCGAGTGCACCGCGACCCACGTGATCAGCGCGAGCGGCACGTACAGCCACGGCGAGCGGACGCGTTTGTGCTGCAGGAAGGCGTAAAGCCCGAGCGCGGCCACCGCGACCGCCGCCGCGAGCAGGTTGAAACTGCTGGTGAAGAGGATCGCGATGACGAGAATCGCGCCGAGGTCGTCCACCACGGCAAGGGAAAGCAGGAACACCCGCGCGCTGCTGGGCAGGTTCGACGCGGTCAGCGCGAGCACGCCGAGCGCGAACGCGATGTCCGTGGCCACCGGAATCGCCCACGCCCGGTCGGCCTCCGGCGTGTTCCAGGCGATCGAGAGCGCGAGCACCGCGGGCACGACCATCCCGCCGACCGCGGCGATCACCGGCAGCACGGCTTGCCGCCACCGGGACAGCTCGCCGACCACGAGTTCTCGTTTGAGCTCAAGCCCGGCGACGAAGAAGAACAGCGCGAGCAGGCCGTCCTTCGCCCAGTCTCCGACGGTGAGATTCAGGTGCAGGAATTCCGGGCCGATCCGGAAGTCGCGCAGCGCCTCGTACGCCGGGGCGAGCGGGGAGTTGGCCCAGACCAGCGCGACCGCGGTGGCGGCGAGCAGGATGAGCCCGCCAGTGGTTTCCGTACGGAGGAAACGGGCGAATTCGGCGACGGCGCGGGCTGGGGTCACGAAAAACTCCTTGTGGGGACGGCGGATCTCCCGCCGACCAGACTTCCCGGCACACCGATGTCCAGTTTACCGTCCGCAGTCGCCGATTACCGGCCGTTGTGACGAACGGCAACCCATGGCTGCCCGATGACGCTCGCATCGCGCCGCCCTGAGCGCAAACGCAGGTCAGCCGGTCGCGTCGGCCAAGTTGTCTAGTCCATACTGACGCCGGTTTTTCGTTCACCTGTTCGCCTTCTAGCATGCGAGGAGAGAACGACAATGATGTTGAATACAGGGACGAGGCAGTAGTGAGCACCCCGATCGACGCCCAGGCCGATACCAGATTTTTCGGGCACCCGCGGGGGTTGGCGAACCTCTTCGGCGTGGAGATGTGGGAGCGCTTCTCCTTCTACGGGATGCAGGGCATCCTCGCCATTTACCTCTATTACCAGGCTGACAAGGGCGGCCTGGGGATCGACCAGAGCGCCGCGCTCGGCATCGTCGGCGCGTACGGCGGCACGGTCTACCTCGCCACGGTCGTCGGCGCGTGGATCGCCGACCGGCTGCTCGGCTCCGAACGCACGCTGTTCTACAGCGCCATCGTGGTGATGCTCGGGCACATCGCACTGGCCGTGCTGCCCGGGCTGACCGGCGTCGGCGTGGGTCTCGCGTGCGTCGCGCTCGGGTCCGGCGGGCTCAAGGGCAACGCGACCTCCGTGGTCGGCACGCTGTACGCCGAGGGCGACGAGCGGCGCGACGCCGGGTTCACGATCTTCTACATGGGCGTCAACATCGGCGGGTTCATCGGCCCGCTGCTGACCGGGCTCGCCCAGCAGAACGGCGGCTTCCACCTCGGCTTCGGGCTCGCCGCGGTCGGCATGGCGCTCGGCCTGATCCAGTACACGATCGGGCGGAAGAACCTCGGCGCGAAGGCGTCCGAGGTGCCGAACCCGCTGCCGTCGACCCAGCGCGCGCTCGTGATCGGCGTCGCCGTGGTGATCATCGCCGCGGTCGTCGCGCTGATCATGTCCGGCGTCGTCACCCCGGACAACCTCGCCGACGTCGTGGTCTACGTGGTCGTCGCGATCTCGGTGGTGTACTTCGTCGCGATTCTGACCAGTAAGAAGATCACCTCGGACGAGCGCAGCCGGGTGTTTTCGTTCATCCCGATGTACATCGCGAGCGCCGCGTTCTTCTCGCTGTACCAGCAGCAGGCGACGGTCGTCTCGGTCTACAGCGACCAGCGGCTCGACCGCGACCTGTTCGGCTGGACGATGCCGGTGTCGTGGGTGAACTCGATCAACCCGGTCTTCATCATCGTGTTCGCCCCGGTGATCGCGGCGATTTGGACGAAGCTCGGGCCGAAGCAGCCGTCGACGCCGATGAAGTTCGTGCTCGGCACCGTCCTGATGGGCGCGGCGTTCCTGTTGTTCCTGCCGATGGCGCACACCGGCCAGAACGGCAGCCCGCTGATCGCGCTGGCCGGCATCCTGCTGGTGTTCACCATCGCCGAGCTGATGCTGTCGCCGGTCGGGCTGTCGTTGTCGACGAAGCTCGCGCCGAAGGCGTTCCGCACGCAGATGGTGGCGCTGAACTTCCTTTCGGTGTCGCTGGGCACGGCGATGTCGGGCAAGCTCGCGCAGTCCTACGACCCGAAGGACGAGGTGCCGTACTTCAGCATCATCGGCGGCACCGCGATCGTGGTCGGCGTGGTGCTGCTCGCGCTGATTCCGCTGATTCGCAAGTTGATGCGCGGCGTGCACTAACCCACGGTGGTGCCGAATAGCACCCCGACGAAGTAAGTGACGAGCATGGTGAGGGCGCCGACGCCGACGTTGCGCGCGATCGCGCGCCCCACCTGCGCGTTGCCGAGCCTCGCGCTCACGAAACCGGTGAGCGTGAGGCCGACGACCACCGCCAGCGCGCACGCCCAGACGCGGACGCTGACCGACGTCCAGGCGATCGCCAGCAACGGCAGCAGCGCGCCGACGGAGAACGCCAGCAGCGACGCCCACGCGGCCTGCCACGGGCTGGTCAGGTTGTCCGGGTCGATGCCTAGCTCGGCCTCCGCGTGCGCCTGCAGCGGATCGTTTTCGGTCAGCTCGCGCGCGACCTGTTTCGCCAGCTCCGGCGAGAGGCCCTTGTCCTCGTAGATCTGTGCGAGTTCGCGTTCCTCGGCCTCCGGCATCGTTTTCAGTTCGTGCTTCTCGAGCCGCAGCAGCGCGCGTTCGGTGTCGCGCTGGGTGCTCACGCTCACGTATTCCCCGCCCGCCATGGAAAACGCGCCGGCGACGAGCCCGGCAATTCCGGCGGTGAGGATCGTGGTGCTGTCCGCGGTGGCTCCGGCCACGCCCACGACGATGCCCGCGACGGACACGATCCCGTCGTTCGCGCCGAGAACCCCGGCGCGCAGCCAGTTCAGCTTGCCGCCGACGTCCTCGTGCGGTTCGTGCGCGTGCACCGCGTCGCCCATCGTTTCGGTCACCGCTTCAGTGAATCACGGAAATTGTTTCCGCGCGACATTTTCCCATACTGCTGGAATGCGGTTAAGAAAGGCAATCCTCAATGAATTGTGCCTTGCCTGACCCGGCGAATAGGCTGCCGGGATGGAGCGGGAGTGGCGCACGCTGTCGGTGGTGGAGGGGCAGCCGTTGCGCGGCGGTGCCGGGCAGATCCGGGAGCGGGCGCGCGCCGAGCACGGCCTGGCGTACGAAATCCGTTATCCGGCAGGCGTCGCGTCGGCCGAGCACAGCCACGACCACGACAGCATCGTGCATGTCCTGGAAGGACAGCTGCGGGGGACGGTCGACGGAGTTTGGGCCGAACTCGGGCCGGGCGACGTCATCGTGCATCCGCGCGGCGTGCGGCATCACGTCGAAGCGCTGACGGACAGCCGGTGGATCGAGTTCAAAGCCCCGTTGCCGGGACGGCCGCCCGTGGGCTGAAACGACGAACGCCCGGGCCCGGCGCCACAGTGGACGCCGGACCCGGGCGAACCGGGTCTAGCTCAGTTGTCGAGTTCGGCCAGCGCCGCCTTCGCGGCTTCGAGCTCGGCCTCCAGCTGCGCGACCTTCGCGGCCTGCGCCTCGCGGGCGGCGTTGATGACCTCGTCGATCGGACCGGACAGCTCTTCGTGCAGCTCCTTGGCCGCACGCGAAACCGCCGCGGCCGGGACGGCCAGGCCCTTCGCGACCCACTTGGCGCCGTTCTTCAGCTCGGCCTGCCACTCGCCGTCCGCCGTGCCGGTGACGGTCAGCGTCAGCTCCACGGTGCGGGTCTTCTTCGCCGTCGACGCCGCGGCCTTCGGGCGGCCGCGCTTCGGCTTCGGCGAGTCGACGGCCGCGGTCTCCTCAGTGGACTCCGGCTTCGCGGCGTCCGCCGGGGCGGAGTCCGAAGCCGCCGGGGCGGCAGCGGGCTCGGCGACTTCCGGGGCCTCCGGGGTGCCGGCGGCCTGCGGCGATGACGCCGCTGCCGTCTCGGCCGCAGTGTCCTCGTCGTGCGTCAAGGCTTCCACGGACATTCGTGTCGTCTCCTTGCCCGGATCTGGGTTGGGTACGCGGGCATCTTAGAACATGCGTTCGATGCCCGCACTTTCAGGGGATCAATGCAGGAAGGGACCCTCCCAGCCGGGAGGGTCCCTTCCTGACGGTGAAGAACTTACTCCTCCTTGCCGGAGTTCAGTCCGGAGGAGATGAGGTCCATGACCGACGAGTCGGCGAGCGTGGTGACGTCGCCGATCTGCCGGTTCTCCGCGACGTCGCGCAGCAGCCGGCGCATGATCTTGCCGGAGCGGGTCTTCGGCAGCTCGGCCACGACCATGATCTGCCGCGGCTTCGCGATCGGCCCGATCTCCTTCGCGACGTGGTTGCGCAGCTCCTGCACCGCGTCATCGCCACCGTCGACCGCGTTGCCGCGCAGGATCACGAACGCGACGATGCCCTGTCCGGTGGTCGGGTCGGTCGCGCCGACGACCGCGGCCTCGGCGACCGTCGGGTGCGACACGAGCGCGGACTCGACCTCGGTGGTCGAGATCCGGTGCCCGGACACGTTCATCACGTCGTCCACGCGGCCGAGCAGCCAGATGTCGCCGTCGCCGTCGTACTTCGCGCCGTCGCCCGCGAAGTAGTAGCCCTGCTCGGAGAAGCGGGACCAGTAGGTGTCGCGGAAGCGCTCGTCGTCGCCCCACACGCCGCGCAGCATCGACGGCCAGGGCTTGTCCAGCACCAGGTATCCACCGCCGCCGTGCGGGACCTCGGCGCCGGTGTCGTCCACGACCTTCGCCGAGATGCCCGGCAGCGCGCGCTGCGCCGAACCCGGCTTGGCGGCGGTGACGCCGGGCAGCGGCGAGATCATGATCGCGCCGGTTTCGGTCTGCCACCAGGTGTCCACGACCGGCGTCTTGTTCGCGCCGATCTTTTCGCGGTACCAGATCCAGGCCTCGGGGTTGATCGGCTCGCCGACGCTTCCCAGCACCCGCAGCGAAGACAGGTCGTACTTCGCCGGGATGTCCTCGCCCCACTTCATGAAGGTGCGGATCAGCGTCGGCGCGGTGTAGTAGATCGAGACCTTGTACTTCTGGATGATTTCCCAGTGTCGGCCCTCGTGCGGCGTGTTCGGCGTGCCCTCGTAGACGACCTGGGTCACGCGGTTCGCCAGCGGCCCGTACACGATGTAGGAGTGCCCGGTGATCCAGCCGATGTCGGCGGTGCACCAATAGACGTCTTCGCCCGGCTTGTGGTCGAACACGACGTTGTGCGTGTACGCGGTCTGGGTCAGGTAGCCGCCGGAGGTGTGCAGAATGCCCTTCGGCTTACCCGTGGTTCCCGAGGTGTACAGGATGAACAGCGGGTGCTCGGAATCGAACGCTTCCGGCTTGTGCTCGGCGGACTGCCCGTCGACCAGTTCGTGCCACCACAGGTCGCGGCCCTCGGTCCACGGCGTCTCGCCCTCGAGGTCGCTGCCGGTGCGCTTGACGACGATGACCTTCTGCACGGTTTCCGCGCCCTGCAAGGCTTCGTCGACGTTCGCCTTCATCGGCGCGGCCTTGCCCCGGCGGTACTGGCCGTCCGAAGTGATCACGATCTTCGCCGCCGCGTCGTCCACCCGCGCGCGCAGCGCCGTCGGCGAGAAGCCGCCGAACACCACGCTGTGCAGGGCGCCGATCCGCGCGCACGCCAGCATCGCGAAAATCGCCTCGGGCACCATCTGCAGCTGGATCGCCACGACGTCCCCGGCCACGACACCCAGCGACGCCAGCGCGTTCGCGGCCTTCGAGACCTCGTCCTTCAGTTGCGCGTAGGTGATGTCGCGCGTGTCGCCCGGCTCGCCGACCCAGTGGATCGCGACCTGGTCCCCGTGGCCGGACTCGACGTGCCGGTCCACGCAGTTGTACGCGACGTTCAGTTTCCCGCCCACGAACCACTTCGCGAACGGCGCATTGGTCCAGTCCAATACCTGGGACCACTTGGTGTCCCACGACAACCGCTCCGCCTGCCCGGCCCAGAACTGCTCCCGGTCAGCGTCCGCCGTCGCATACAAATCGGCCTTCGCGTTCGCCTGACCAGCGAACTCGTCGCTGGGGGGAAACGTGCGGCTCTCCGTGAGCAGGTTGTCCAACGCTGGGGACTGCTCGGTCATGGTGCAAAGCCTCCTGTAGTGCGGACCCGCGGCTCAGGGAACGCTAGCGACGTTAGTCCGCCTACGACAAGGTTGCAGCCACGTTGCGCGCACAGCGCCAAGCGGAGTGCGGCGACGGCTCAGCCGAGGCGGGCGAGCAGCCGGGCACGGGCGCCCGGCCACTCGGCGTCCGTCATCGAGTAGAGCACCGTGTCGCGGGTCGTGCCGTCCGGACGGATCCGGTGCGCCCGCAGCACCCCTTCGCGCAACGCGCCGAGCCGTTCGATGGCGCGTTGCGAACGGAGGTTGCGGTTGTCGGTTTCCCACGCGACGCGCTGGGCTCCCCAGTCCTCGAAGGCGTTGCGCAGCAGGAGGAATTTGGCCTCGGTGTTGAGCGCGGTGCGCTGGAAATCCGCGCCGATCCAGGTGTGCCCGATCGACAGGATCCGGTGTTTCGCTACTACCTGGTAATAAGAAGTGGTGCCCGCGACGCGGCCGGACGCGACGTCGATCTGCGCCCACGGACGGCGGTCAGGGTCGGCGAGCGCGTCCTTCACCATCGTCTCGGCTTCGCCGAGGTCGGCGGGCTGGCGGACGCTCAGCCAGGCCCAGATGCCCGGGTCGCCTCCGGCCTCGAGCAGGCCGGGCGCGTGGTCGGGCGTGAGGGGTTCGAGCCGTACGTGGCGGCCGGACAGAATGGGGTGCTCGCTCCAGGTCACGCGATCACGCTACGGCGGCAAGTGGCAGTGTCGAAGTGCCATTTACCGGTCATTTCAGCAGTCCACTATTCGGCCGCTTATGCTCCCTGGACCACCCGGAGAAAGAGAGCGCGCATGGCCGAGGAGCGAGAAAACCTCACCTGGGAGTTGTTCGGTTCGGCGAGCCGGGAGCTGGCCCAGGAGGTGGCCGCGGACGGCTTCGTCCCCGACCTCATCCTGTCCATCGCGCGCGGCGGGCTGTTCGTCGCCGGCGCGCTCGGGTACGCGCTCGACGTGAAGAACCTGCACGTGATGAACGTCGAGTTCTACACCGGCGTCGACCAGCGGCTGGACCTGCCGGTCATGCTGCCGCCGGTGCCCAACGTGGTGGATCTCACACACAAGAAGGTGCTGGTGGCCGACGACGTCGCGGACACCGGCGCGACGCTCAAGCTGGTCCGCGACTTCTGCGCCGACCACGTCGCGGACGTGCGGTGCGCGGTGGTTTACGAGAAGCCCGCTTCGACGGTGAAGTGCGAGTACGTGTGGAAGCGGACTGACCGGTGGATCAACTTCCCGTGGTCGGTGCTGCCTCCGGTGGTCGAGCGCGCTGGGCAGGTGCTGGACGCATGAGCGACCCGCTGAAGCCGCTGCTGGAGCTGGACGGCGTTGCCGCGGCGGCCAAGGCAGCGCAGGACGCGATCTTCGCCGTGCACCGCTTGCCCGCGAACCTGCGCGGCGGGGCGGAGACCGCGGCTGAGGCTTCGGTTCGTGCCGCCCGGGCTTCGGCGGGGATCGACGGGGCTAATCCCGAGCTGCCAGAAGACGGTTCGGTGACCGATCCGCTGCTCGCCGGATCGTTGCGGGTGGCGGAAAAACTGGAGTCGTTGCTGCCGACGTGGCGACGGGCTCCGTTGCAGACGCTGGCTCGGCTGCATCTGCTGGCCGCGTCCGATGTGGTCTCCGATCCGGATCAGCTCGGCCGTCCGCAGCGCGGCGGCGAGCGGCTGGAGCTGCTGGCTCAGCTCGTCACCGGCGCGACTTCCGTGCCGGGGCCGGTGCTGACCGCGGTCGTGCACGGTGAACTTCTCGCGTTGGCCCCGTTCGGCTCGGCGGACGGAGTGGTCGCCCGGGCGGCGGCGCGGCTGTCGATGGTCGCGACCGGCCTTGACCCGAAGGCGTTGACGGTGCCGGAGGTCGCGTACTTCCGGCGCGTTCCGCGGTATGTCGAACTGGCGCAGGGGTTCGCCAGCGGGACGTCGGACGGCGTGCGCGAGTGGCTGCTCTTCTGCTGCGAGGCCTTCGAAACTGGGGCAAGCGAGGCGCGGAGCATCTCCTCGGCCGCTGGCTGACCAGTGTGGCCTGACCACATCGCCGAACGACATTCTATGGTGGTTTGACCCATGGTCGCCCTGGTCGGAGCGACTTACTGTTTCCGGCCATGACCAGTGACAGTTCCCTCGCCGGCCGCACCGTGCTGGTGACTGGCGGCGGCAGCGGCATCGGGCTGGCCTGCGTGCGGGCGTTCGGCGCGGCCGGGGCGAAGGTGCACGTGGTGGACGTCGCCGGGGCGGAGGCGGCGGCTGCCGAGGTCGGCGGGCAGGCGCACGCGGTGGACCTGACCGATTCGGCGGCGCTGGCGACCCTGCCCGCGGATGTCGATGTGCTTGTCAACAACGCGGGCGTGCAGCACGTCGCGCCGTTGCCGGAATTCCCGCCGGAGCGGTTCGCCTTCATTCAGTCGTTGATGGTGACTGCGCCGTTTCTGCTGATCCGCCAGTGCTTGCCCGCGATGTACGCGCGTGGCTGGGGACGGATCGTGAACATGTCCAGCGTTCATGGCGTGCGGGCGAGTCCGTACAAAGCCGCTTACGTCACGGCGAAACACGCGCTCGAGGGACTGTCCAAAGTGGCCGCTCTCGAAGGCGCTGAGCACGGCGTGACCAGCAATTGCGTGAATCCGGGCTACGTCCGTACGCCGCTTGTCACCGGGCAGATCGAAGCGCAGGCGGCCGAGCACGGGGTGCCGCCGGAAGAAGTCCTCGAACAGGTTTTGCTGCGCCGAGCCGCGATCAAGCGGTTGATCGAACCCTCCGACGTCGCCGATCTCGTGGTGTGGCTGTGCGGCGAGTCCGCCGGGCACGTGACCGGCGCGTCGCTTCCCGTTGACGGCGGCTGGACCGCTGGCTGAAATCCCCTTTCCCCACAACGGAGTGGAGTCCACTATGGACAAAAAGCTGCTGCGCGTCGTCGGAGCCGGGCTGATCGGAACCACCATCGAGTGGTACGACTTCTTCCTGTACACCTCCGCCGCCGCGCTGGTCTTCAACAAACTGTTCTTCCCGACCGCCGACCCGCTCACCGGCACCTTGCTGGCGTTGCTCACCTACGCCGTCGGATTCCTCGCGCGGCCGATCGGCGGGCTCGTGTTCGGTCACTTCGGCGACCGGATCGGCCGCAAGAAACTGCTGGTCGTGAGCCTGCTGATGATGGGCGGCTCGACGTTCGCGATGGGGCTGCTGCCCACGTACAGCGCGGTCGGCGTGCTCGCGCCGGTCCTGCTGACGCTGCTGCGGCTGATCCAGGGCTTCGCCCTCGGCGGCGAGTGGGGCGGCGCGGTGCTGCTGGTGTCCGAGCACGGCGACGACCGGCGGCGCGGGTTCTGGGCGTCCTGGCCGCAGACCGGCGTTCCGGCGGGAAACTTGCTGGCCACCGCGGTGCTCGCGATCCTGGCGTCCGCGCAGTCGGACGCGACTTTCCAGGCTTGGGGCTGGCGGGTTCCGTTCCTGCTGTCCGGGGTGCTGGTCGTGCTCGGCCTGTGGATCCGGCTGGCGGTTTCGGAATCGCCGGTGTTCATCGCGGCGAAGGCGGCTGCGGACGAGCGTGAGCAGGCACCGATTGTCGACGTCTTCCGCGGGCATTTCCGTGCGCTGGCAGTGACGTTTGGTGCGCGTATCGCGGAAAATGTGTCCTACTACGTGATCACCGCGTTCATTCTCGTCTACGTGACCACCGGGCTCGGGCTGCCGAAAGCGACTGGCCTGACCGCGGTGCTCGTCGCCTCGGCGGTGCATTTCGTGACGATTCCCTTGTGGGGCTTGCTGTCCGACAAGATCGGCCGGAAGCCGGTGTACCTGTTCGGCGTCGTCGGAATGGCTGCGTGGTCGTTCGGCTTCTTCTGGCTGCTCGACCTGCGCACGACCTGGTCGGTGATCGGTGCGGCCGTGGTCGGGCTAGTCGTGCACGGTGCGATGTACGGGCCGCAGGCGGCGTTCTTCGCCGAACAATTCCCGACGCGGGTGCGCTACACCGGGCTTTCCGTCGGCGGCCAGCTGTCGTCCATCGCTGCCGGGGCGGTCGCGCCGTTGATCGCGGTGGCGTTGTTCGAGGCGTACCACTCCACGGTGCCGGTTTCGGTCTACGTGGTCGCGATGTGCCTGTTGTCGCTGGTCGCGCTGCTCGCCGCCCGCGAGACGCGCGGCGCGTCGTTGCACGAGACGGCCGCCGAACGGCAGGCTTCAATGACAGCATGACGGGTGTGGATCCCACCGCCGAGGCGTATCGCCGGCTGCTCGAACTGCTCGCCGCCGGAGCGAGCAGCGAGCAGCTGGCGCACGTCGCCGCCCGGGGGTTGTCCGCGGAGCAGTCCGCCGCGATCGGTTCGGCGACCGAACTGGCGTTGCGGATCCGCGAGACGCTCAGCGAGCACCGGCGGCGGGAAGCCGAGCTGACCGCGTTGTTCGACACCGCGAGCGACCTCGCCCGGCTGCGCGACCCGGACGCGGTGCTGCGGTCGATCGTCCGCCGCGCGCGGACGCTGCTGGGCGTCGACGTCTCGTACCTCAGCCTGAACGACGAGGCGAACGGCGAGACGTACATCCGGGTCACGGATGGGTCAGTTTCCGCGCTGTTTCAACAAATTGTCCTCGGAATGGGCGAAGGCCTTGGCGGTCTCGTTGCACAGACCGCGCGTCCCTACGCGACTGCGGACTATTTCGAGGATGAGCGGTTCCGACACACGAACCCGATCGACGCGGGCGTCCGCGAGGAGGGCTTGAAGGCGATCCTCGGTGTGCCGCTGGCGATCGGCGGCAAGGTGCTGGGCGTGCTGTACGCGTCCGACCGCTCGTCACGGGCGTTCTCGACGGCGGAGGTCGCGCTGTTGTCTTCGTTGGCCGCGCACGCCGCGATCGCGTTGGACACCGCGCATCTGCTGGACGAAACTCGTTCGGCGGCCGCGGAACTGAACGCAGCCAACGCGACGATGCGCCGCGCCGACGACGCGCACGACCGGCTGATGGACCTCGTGCTCGGCGGTGCGGATCTGCCTGCGGTCGCAGCGGAAGTGGCCGGAGTGTTGCGTGGTTCGATCGCCGTGCACGACGAGGAAGGCGGGCTGCTGGCCGGTACCTCGGTCGCTTTTGACGCTGCTGCGGTGGCTTCGTCGCATGCCAATGGCCGCGCGGTGTCTACAAAGGATTTTTGGGTCTGTGCTGTGCGGGCGGGCCGGGAATTGCTCGGCAGTCTGACGTTATCTGGACGTCCGGAGCTGGCCGGAGACGATCGCCGACTCTTTGAGCGGGCCGCTGTCGTCACGGCGTTGTTGTTGCTGCTCCGTCGCTCTGTAGCGCAGGCCGAGGACCAGGTTCGCGGCGAGTTGCTGACCGATCTGCTCACCGCGCCAACCCGCAACCCGGGTTCTTTGATGGCTCGCGCCCGCCGGTTGGGCGTCGATTTGTCTTCGCCGCACACGGTTTTGGTCGCGCACGCTTCCGGCATTTCTCGACGCGGACTCGCTGCCGCCTGTGCACGGTACGGCGATTTGGTCGGTGTCCACGCGGAACAAGTCGTCGCGCTCGCACCGGATCAGCCTGCTGCCGCACGGATCGCGACTGAGCTGAAGTCTGTTGTGGACTGTCCGGTGACCGTCGGCGCAGCCGGTCCGGCGAATGGCCCGGAAGCGTTGGCGCAGGCGTACACTGAAGCTGTTCGATGCGTTAATGCACTGCTGGCTCTCGGCCGCGAAGGCGACGGCGCGGCGATGGCTGACCTCGGGTTCCTCGGCGTCCTGCTCGGCCGCCATTCCGACCTGTCCGGCTACGTCCAGGCAACGCTCGGCCCGGTCCTCGACTACGACGCCCGCCGCGGCACCGACCTCGTCGGCACGCTGCGCGCGTACTACGCGGCAGGCGGGAATTTGGCGCGAGCAAAGGAAACACTGCACGTCCATGTCAACACGGTCGCGCAGCGGATGGAACGCCTGGCCGCACTGCTGGGCGAGGACTGGCGTGAACCGGAGCGTTCGCTGGAGATCCAGCTAGCGTTGCGGGTGCATCAGCTCGGCGGTTGACGGACTCCGGCGAGAATCAGGTCGAGCATCCGGCCCAGTTGCTCCGGCCCGCCCGGCAGCGTCCGCATGCTGCACGCGCCGACCACAGTCACGACGACGTCTTGCGCGCGAACGTCAGCCCGAAGCGTTCCGTCTTCAACGCCCGCGTCCAGGATCAGTTGCACAGCCTCGGTCAACTCCGCGCGGACCTGCGTCATGTCGACAGTGCCCGCCTCGATGATCGCGCGCAGCGTGTCGGCCATGTCGTGCTTCGTGCTCGCGTACTCGGCGAAGCGGTCCATCCACCGACGCAGCGCGCGAAGCGGCTTCTCGGTCTCAAGCAACTTCGGCGCGCTCGCGACGACCTGCGCCAGCTCGTCCCGGTACAGCGCTTCGACGAGCGCTTCGCGGGTAGGGAAGTGGCGGTAGAGCGTGCCAATGCCGACACCCGCTTCGCGTGCGACGCTCTCCAGCGTGACGGGCTCGTCGCCTTCGCCGAACGCCTTGCGGGCAGCAGCGAGCAGGCGCAGACGGTTGCGTTCAGCGTCCGCGCGCGGTTTCTTCGGGCTCGACAAAGCGGAGGATCCTCCGGTTCTGCTACGGTGGTGATACGGAGGCGCCTCCGCATCAACTTCCACTATGCCACGGCAGGAGTCTTTCCTCATGACGGCAACCACCTCTCCAGGCGGCACCGCGAAGCTCGCCGGCCGCGAGGTCGCGCGAATCGGCTACGGCGTGATGCAACTCGGCCGCCCCGGCACCGACCGCGCTGACCAGGTAAAACTGCTCCGCGACGCGATTCAAGCAGGGGTGAACCACCTCGACACCGCCCAGTTCTACAGCGACGGCCGCTGCAACGACCTGATCCGCGAAGCGTTCTCGCCCTACCCGGACGACCTGGTCGTGGTGACCAAGGTCGGCGCCGAGGAATCCCCGCAAGGGCTCCGGCTCGCGCAACAACCGGAGCAGTTGCGGGCGCAGGTCGAGGCCAACCTGGCGTCGCTCGGGGTCGAACAACTCGACGTGGTCAACCTGCGCCGCGCCGACGCCGGACCCGGCCTGATCGCGGAAGGCGACCAGGTCGTCGACATCGACGACCAGCTGGCCGAGCTGATTTCCCTGCGCGACGCGGGAAAGATCGGCTCGCTCGGGCTCAGCAACGTGTCCGCGGACCAGCTCCGGCACGCGCTGCCGGTTGGGATCGTCTGCGTGCAGAACTCCTACAACGTGCTCGCCCGCGCCACCGAACCCGTGCTGGAGCTGTGCCGGGAACACGAGATCGCCTGGGTTCCGTACTTCCCGCTGGGCTCCGCGTTCGAACTGGGCCAGGACGTCGCCGGAAACCCGGTCGTCACCGGCATCGCGGCCGAACTCGGCGCTACCCCCGCGCAGGTCGCATTGGCCTGGCTCCTGCAGCGCTACGCGGGCACCTTGCTGATCGCGGGCACGGCGACTCCGGCGCACCTCGCCGAGAACCTCGCCGCCGGCCAGGTGCAGCTGCCCGCCGAAGCGGTAGCTGCCCTGGACCGGCTCGGCTGACCTCAGAAGTTCAGCGCCGCGATCCGCTCGACGTCGGCAAGGATGTTGATCTCGGTGATCAACCCGTCGGCCACGGTGAACGACAGCACCGAAACCGCCTTGCCGTCGCGCCGGGCGACGATGCCGGGGCCGCCGTTGACGGTCGCGTACTGCGACACCAACCCGACCGGACGGAACTGCGACGCGCTGCCCGCGACCTCGGCCGCGCCGCGCACGACCTTCGAGCCGAGCCCGCCAGTGTCGACGCGCAGCAGGGCGTCCGGGTGCAGGAGCGCGACCAACCCCTCGAAGTTGCCACCACGAGCGGCGGTGAGCCAGGCGTCCGCGATCTTGCGCTGCTGGGCACGATCCGCCGGACCGGCCGGCGTCACGCCCTGCACCCGGCGGCGCGCCCGACTCGCCAGCTGCCGGACCGCGGCGGTGTTCTTGTCGAGCATCGTCGCGATCTCGTCGAACGGCACGGCGAACATGTCGTGCAGGACGAAGGCGAGCCGCTCCGCCGGGTCGAGCGCCTCCAGCACCACCAGCAGCGCGAGCCCCACCGAGTCCGCGAGGACCTCCTGCTCCGCCGGATCGACGCCGTCCCCGGTCTCCACGACCGGGTCCGGCACCCGGATGTCCAGCGGGTCCTCGCGGCGGGTCGCGCGCGAGCGCAGCATGTTGAGGCATTGGCGCGACACGATCGTCGTCAGCCAGCTGCCGGTGTTGCGGATGTCCTCTCCCGATGACCGCGTGACCCGCAGCCAGGTCTCCTGGATGGCGTCGTCGGCCTCGGCGAACGAACCGAGCATCCGGTACGCCACCGCCCGCAACCTGGGCCGATGCTCCTCGAACTGAGCCGCCCAAAAATTCTCGTCCTGTTTTTCGTCCCGCACTGTCACATCTTCTCCTCGGGCCGGGTCATACCAGCAAGACCCGCCGAACACGGCGGACGTGACAGGAGGAGATCACCATGCAGGCTCGGATGACCCACCCGATCCAGGTGCAGCCGGACGCGATGAAGGCGCTGATGGCGCTGAGCAAGGCCACGAACGACAGCACCGTGCCCGCGACCACGCACCACCTGATCCACCTGCGGGTAAGCCAGATCAACGGCTGCAGCATGTGCGTCGACATGCACGCACGGGAGATGAAGCAGGCGGGCGAGAAGGACGAGCGGATCTGGGGCGTCGGCGCGTGGCGCGAATCGACCTACTTCACCGACGCCGAGCGCGCCGCGCTGGACCTGGCCGAACACGTGACCCGGCTGGCCGACCGGACGGACCCGGTCCCGGACGAGGTCTGGGACGCCGCCGCGGACATCTACGACGAGAAAGAGCTTTCCTCGCTGCTGCTGTCCATCGCCGGGATCAACGTGTGGAACCGGCTCAACGCCGCGATCCGCCAGCCGGTCGGCTCGTTCTGAACCGCACTGGGGGTGTTGCCGGGCGCGGCGGCGAGGGGATCCGTCGCCGCTTCCGGCAGCTTCACACGTTCGCGGGCAACTGGTCCCGGATCGCCGCGACGGCGGCTCGTGGATCATCGGCCCAGAGGTCGAGCTGAGTGATTTCGACGGTGCCCTTGCGGCCGAGATCGACCAGTCGCGGTTCGCGAAGGGTGACCGAGAGGTTGGTCGCCTGGTTGATTCCTACTGCCAGCACCCCGTCTTCGGGCACGCTGACGCCGCCTCGCGCCTTCAGCGATCGGCTCGCCTGCCGGACGGAATCAATGCTGGCCAACGGGATCCGATGGTCGAAGAAGGACAGATACCGCACCCGCAGCCCGTCCCGGCTGACCGAGTGCGGGTATTTGTAGAGGGTCGCGACGATCGCCAAGAACGCGAGCGCGCCCAGGATTTCCAGCACCAGCAACGCGATCCGCACCGGCACCGACTTCACCACGACCTCGACCATCACGATGTCGACCGGGTTCACCGCCAGCATCACCCAGAACATCGGGCGGATGGTGCGGCTGTAGTGGATCGCGACGCCGTCCGGCGGCACGTCGCTCTGGCGGCGGAGCACGAGCGCCAACGCCCGCGCCAGTATCAGCACTTGTCTCTTCACGGTGCCCCCTCCAGCGTCAGTCGGCGGTACCCAGCCGCGCGGCCCACTTCTCCTCTATTCTCCCGAATTTCCAGATCGCGAACGCGGCCAACCAGGTGACGATGAACAGCCCGACGATCGCGAAGCCCACGTAGTCCAGGTCAACCGAGGCGATCGCGGCGAGCGGACCGGACGTGATGCCGAGCTTCTCGGCGAGCAGCGTCACCAGCTCGATGGTCCCGATGCCGAGCGCGACCGCCACGGAAAGCGCGGTGACCGTGAGGTTGTAATAAATCTTCCGGATCGGCCGGGAAAACGCCCAGCCGTATGCGTAATTCATGAACACACCGTCGGCGGCGTCGAACAGGCTCATCCCGGCCGCGAACAGGATCGGCAGCACGAGAATCGCGTACCAGGGCAAGGCAAACGCGGCCGCGCCCGCCGCGAGCACGAGCAATCCGATTTCCGTCGCGGTGTCGAAACCGAGTCCGAAAAGGACTCCCACCGGATAGATGTGCCACGGCTTCCGCACCGCTTTGGTGGCCCCGCGCAACAACCGGTTCATCAGGCCGCGATTGTCGAGATGGCGTTCCAGCTCGGCTTCGTCCAGCTCGCCGCGGCGCATCCGGGCGAACACGCGCGCGATCCCGACGAGTACGACGAGGTTCATGATCGCGATCAGGTACAGGAAAATCCCGGACACCGAAGTGCCGATCAGGCCGGTCGTCTCGTGCAGCGCGGAACCGCCGTCCTCCAGTTGCCCGGCGATCGCGCGGACGCCCGTCGACAGCAGCAGGCACAGCGCGAAGACGATCGTCGAATGCCCGAGGGAGAACCAGAATCCGACCGACAGCGGACGCTGCCCGTCGGACATCAGCTTGCGCGTGGTGTTGTCGATGGCGGCGATGTGGTCGGCGTCGAAGGCGTGCCGCATGCCGAGCGTGAACGCGGTGACCCCGAGGCCGATCCCGAACGTGCCGCCCGCGCCGAGCGCGTAGTGCTGCGGCGCGACGACCAGCACAAGCAGTCCCCAGCCGACGAGGTTGAGCAGCAGGATCACGGCCGCCATGCCGCCGATCGACCATCGGTCGCCGCGAGTGAGCCGCTGCGTCATCGCCGTCCTCTCGCGTGCCGGAAAGCCGTGAAGGGCTCCTTGCGGGAATTAGATTCCCTCAAGGAGCCCTTCACGGACAATCGGGTAAAGCTCAGCCGGCGCGCAGGTGCAACGTGTCGAGCGCCTTGCGCACGTGCCCGCCTGCCGCGGTCAGCGCCTCGGCGGAACGGGTGACGTCGCTGCCGGACAGCAGGTGCACGAGCGCGACCTTGAGGTCGCCGCTGGCTTCGGTGAGCGCGTCCGAGCAGTCGGCCATCGTCATGCCGGTGGCTTCCTGCAGGATCCGGATGTTGCGGCCGCGCAGCTTCGCGTTCGTCGCGCGCATGCTCACCATCAGGTTCGAGTACGTCTTGCCCAGCTTGATCATCGTCGCGCTGGAGAACGCGGTGAGGATCAGCTTCTGCGCCGTGCCCGCCTTCATCCGGGTCGAGCCCGCGATGGCCTCGGGTCCGGTCGCGACGGCGATCAGCACGTCCACGCCCGGCGGTTGCGCGGCGCGCGGGTTGGCCGAGACGAGCCCGGTGCGCGCGCCGATCCGGCTGGCCTCGGCGAGCGCGCCGAGCACGTACGGCGTGCGCCCGGAGGCGGCGAGACCGAGCACGAAGTCGCCAGGCCGCACCGAGTGCGCGATTTCCGCCGCGCCGGCGTCCGCGTCGTCCTCGGCGTTCTCGACGGCCTGCCGCAGCGCCTTCTCACCGCCCGCGTGGTGCGCGATGAACAAGTCGCCGGGCACATTGAACGTCGGCACGAGTTCCGCCGCGTCCAGCGTCGCCAGGCGGCCCGAGGTGCCCGCGCCGACGTAATGCACGCGCCCCCCGCCGCGCAGCGCCTCGACGGCGTAGTCGACCGCACGGGCCAGCTGCGGCAGCACCGCGGCCACCGCGTCCGGCACCCGGCGGTCCTCGGCGTTGATCGCGCCGAGGATCCCCATGGTGGACATCAGATCGATGTCCACCGTGCGCGGGTTTCGTTGTTCGGTGGGCGAATCGACGTGCACCGTCTGGCAAGGGACGGACATCAGATCCTCGCTTCTTGGTTCATTTGCCGGTTTCCCGCGGACGACGACGACCGTCGGGTCTGACCCCGAGCCGGTGCGAGCCGACCGCGTCCCTCGTGGCGTCCAACGCGCTGACCGACGCCTCCATGTGGCGCTGTGCGACGCCGATGAAGAGGCAATCGATCACGGTCAGCTGGGCGATCCGGCTCGCGGTGGCTCCGGACCGGAAGGTGGTTTCGCGGGCCGCCGTGGTGAGCACGTGGTCGGCGACCTCGGTGATCGGCGAGCGCGGGAAGTTCGTGACCGCGACGGTCACCGCTCCGTGCTCGCGCGCGACCCGCAGCGCCTCGACGGTGTCCGTGGTCGCGCCGGTGTGCGAGACGCCGATCGCGACGTCGCCCGGCTTCAGCACGGCGGCCGAGGTCAGCATGATGTGCGTGTCCGACCAGGAGAAGCTCACGCGGCCGATCCGGTGCAGCTTCTGCTGCAGGTCAGCGGCGACGAAAGCGCTTGCGCCCACGCCGTACACGTCGACCCGGCCGGCTTCGGCGACGAGGTCGATGACGCTCTGCAGCGAGGCGACGTCGAGCTGGTCGGCGGTCTCTTCGACCGCGCGCGCGTCGGCGAAGCTGACCTTGCCGATGACGGACGCCAGGTCGTCGCCGGGGCCGATCTCGCCGCCGAGGTTGCGCGAGGTGCGCGCTTCGGTACGGGCGGTGTCCGCGGCCAACGCGATGCGCAGCTGCGGGTAGCCGCCGACGCCGACGGCCTTGCAGAACCGCGTAACGGTGGTCTCGGAGGTGTTCGCGGCCAGCGCGACCTCGGTGATGCTGCGGCGCGCGACGGCGGCCGGGTCCTCGAGGACAACCTTCGCGACGCGCTGCTCGGCGCGGGCGAGTCCGGGCAGCAGGGAGCGGATGCGAACCAACGGGCTCGCATCCGCGTCGCGCACCGCGGTCTGACCTGCGAAGTGCTCAGAGGGTGCGCTGCTGACTACGGAATCGGTATCATCCGCCGTCGGAAAGTTACTAACCGTTGGCATTTGCGACAAGGCTACCCACATCCTTCGGCAGAACCACAACCCGTCCGTGTCTGCGGACTTCGGTTTGCGATTAATCGTTGTCAAGAAAGTCGCCAACCGAGTCCACGGTGTTAACGACCTCAAGCTAACGACTTGGCAACTAAGTGTGTCTAGCGAAGGAGTCTTGTTCCACTGAGTGGGGACACGAAGGTGGCAATGCGCGGCGGAGTGCCTACCGAGTGCTCAATTTCCACCCCGAAGAGGCCAGCTCCGAGGGGTTTCGCTCACCATCGAGAACGACCTGGCCGCGTTGGGTGACTTTCACACTATCGAGGGAAACTCCCCGACCCGTGTAATTCGGATCGGTGCTGTAACGCCACCGAAGCGAGGTAGCGGCGGACGCGGGCACCTCCGCGGACACCTGCCACCAGGAGCGGTGCCCGTGCCCGCCGAGCGCGAGCGTCTCCTCGCCGGGCGCTCCCGGGCCACAGGCCCGCAGCGGAACAGGTTGCCAATTAACCCCGTCGGTGCTCGATTCCAGCTGTAACGGGTCGCTCGGGCCCTCTGTGTCGACGAAAGCGGCGAAGGACACGCTAAGTGGCGCACCCGCTGGAAGCGGTTGTGTGCTGAGCGTAGCGACGCCGTTGTTTCCCAGGCTCGCGTACCAAGCGTCGGGACCTTCGACCGGCCGTACGGCCATCGCTTTCGCGAGCGAGGTCGCCCAGACCTGGCGGGCGGGGTTGATGGAACCCCAGGTGCGCGTGGGGTGCACGCGGTTGGTGAGCAGCAACGCGAACGACCGCGATTCCGGGTCGATGACCAGCGTGGTGCCGGTGAAGCCGGTGTGGCCCGCGCTGATCGGCGACGCCAGCGCGCCCATGTACCAGGGCTGGTCCAGCTCGAAGCCGAGCCCGTGCTCGTCGCCGGGGAAGCGCTGGTTGTAGTTCGTGAGCATCTTCATGACGGTGTCCGGGCGCAGGATCCGGTGCCCGCGGTAACTGCCGCCGTTGAGGATGGTCTGGGCGAGCACGGCCATGTCGCCTGCCGTCGAGAACACGCCCGCGTGCCCGGCGACGCCGCCGAGCGACCAGGCGTTCTCGTCGTGCACCTGTCCGCGCACGAGGCCGCGCGGCGGGGTCGTCTCGTACTCGGTCGCGGCGACCCGGTTCAGCTTTGACGCGGGCGGGTTGTAGCCGGTGTCGACCATTCCGAGCGGCGCGGTGATCCGGTCGTGCACGACCTGGTCCAGCGGCTTGCCGGACAGCTTCTCGATCAGCAGGCCGAGGGTGAGCATGTTCAGGTCGGAGTACAGGTACGTGCTTCCCGGCGCGTTCTTGAGCGGGCTGTCGAGGATCGCCTTGCGCCGCGACGGGATGTCCGGATAGCCCTGCCAGAGCGACGGTGACGGGTCGGCGTCGAAGCCGGAGGTGTGCGTGAGCAGCTGCAGCACGGTGACGTCCTGCTTGCCGTTGACGCCGAACTCCGGCAGATAGCGCACGACCGGCGCGTTGACGTCCAGCTTGCGCTGCTCGATCAGCTGCAGCGCGGCGATCGACGTGAAGAGCTTCGAGATCGACGCCATGTCGAAAATGGTGTCGTTGCGCATCGGAACCTGCTGCTCCGGCGGCAGTTCGGTGCCCTTGGCGTCCGCGTACCGGAGCGCGCCGCCGACGGCGTAGCGGTCCACGACCACGCCGTCGTGCGCGAGCAGGCCGACCGCGCCGGAGAAGTGCGGATGCCCGCTGGCGTCCGGCTGCGTCCAGCTCTTCAGGAACTGTTCGGCGTCGCGGATCGGCTGCGGGTCGAGGTTGACCTCGCCCGGGCTGCCGTCGCGCAGCTTCGTGCTCGCCGGAGCGAACCCGTGCTGCGGACGGTCGAAGCGCCCGGCGAAGCCGCCGTGTCGGTTGTCGATCGTCGCTGCTCCCGCGGTCGTCGTGGCCGCGACCAATACGGCCAACGTCGCGACGAGCACTTTCCTAGCACGCATGGCCGCTCTCCTCAGCGATAGATCAGGTGGGGACGGCGTCTGCGGGCGAAGTCGGCGAGCTCGGCGCGCCACGCGCCGGTGATCTCGTCGACCCCGGCGCCGGCGTCGACCATGGTGCGCAGCCGCGCGGATCCGGACAGCTTGTCGATCATGAGGTCCGGCCGCCAGCCGAATTTGTCGGGCGCGACGCGTTTGGCCGTCACGAACATCGAGACGGTGGTGCTGATCGCGTCGAAGGCCCGCGGATCGGTGACGGTGACTTGTACGCCGCCGCAAGGCTGGTTCACGAACTTGCCGAAGGTGGGTACGAAGTAGATCTCGCGGAACGCAGCGCCCGGCAGACGGAGCTTTTCGAGTTCCTCGCGCCAATGCCAGTCGAGGCCAGGCGCGCCAATGATTTCGAACGGCCTTGTCGTGCCGCGTCCTTCGGAGAACACAGTGCCCTCGAACATGCCTGTGCCCGGGTACACGAGCGCTGTGTCCGGTGTCGGCATGTTCGGGCTTGGCAGGATCCAACGGAGACCGGTGTCGGCGAAGAAGCTGTCGCGCCGCCAGCCGCGTACCTGGACGACTTCGAGCTTCGCCAGCTTCACGCCTTCGCCGGGCAGGAACTCCGCAGCGAAGAAGCGGGCCAGCTCGCCGACGGTCATGCCGTGTTGCTGTGCGATCGGCTTCAGCCCGACGCCGGACGAGAACTTCGGGTCGAGCACTGGGCCGGACAGTCGTCCGCCGATGGGGTTTGGCCGGTCTAGGACGACGAAGGCCGCGTTGACCTTCGCTGCCGCGACCATCGCCGTGTACAGCGACCAGATGTAGGTGTAGAAGCGCGCGCCGACGTCAGCGATGTCGAAGACGACAGTGTCGAGTCCGGCCTTCTGGAACAGCGAAGCGAGCTTCGTCGCGTTGGCGCCGTACGCGTCGTACACGGGGATGCCGGTGCGCGGATCGGTGTAGTCGCCTTCGGAACCGCCGGCTTGCGCGCTGCCGCGAAAGCCGTGTTCGGGCCCGAAGGCCGCGACGGGCCGTACACCCGCCGCGACCATCGAGTCGACGATGTGGTCCCCGTTGGCGAGCACGCCCGTCGGGTTGGACAGCACGCCGAGCTTGCGTCCGGCGAGCGGACGCCAGCCCTGCGCGGCGAGCTGTTCGGCACCGGTGCGGACCCGGCCGGTTTGCGTTGCTTCGGGTGCCGCCTGTGCCGCCGCCGAGCCGCTCGCCAGTAGTGGGACGGCGAGCGCCGGAACGGCCAGGAAATTCCTGCGGTTGAGAGTCACCAGGTCAGCCCGTGTCCGAAGGGGTACTTGACGGTGTGCACGTCCGCCCCGGCCGGGACGTCGACCGGCAGCTTTCCGCTGGGCTTCGTCTCGCCGAGCACGACCTTCGCCAGCGCTTCGAGCGACGGCGTGATGTAGCCGTAGGTGGCGAGCCAGGTCGGCACCGGGTTCGCGTACCCGGCGTCGTACGGGATCTGCGCGGCGACCGCGACCACCGGCTTGCCGGTGTCCATCAACGACTGAAGAAGCTTGCCCTGCAAGGGGAATCCGCCGAGGTTGTTGGTCAGCACCACGACGACGCCGTTCTGCTTCGCGGCATTGGCGGCTTCGGCGATCTGCGCGTCGGTCGGCGTCTGTCCGGTCGCCAGCGCGGTCGCCTTCGTGCCGTGCGCGGTGAAGCGGGCGGCAAGCGTTTGCGTCGTGGTCGCGCCCCAGCCGGTGACCAGCACGGTCGACGGCTTCTGCTTGAGCGGCAGCACTCCGGCGTCGTTGGCGATCGCGGTGACCGACCGGTCGGCGATACCCTGCGCGGTCGCCAGGTGCTCCGGCGTGCCGACCTTCTTCATGACCTGCGAAGGGTTGTTGAACGGCGAGTACAGGATGCCGCGCTTGAGCTTGAGCTTCAGCACCCGCAGCACGCTCTGGTCGATCCGCTGCATCGGCAGGTCGCCGGACTTCACGGCGGCGAGCACGGCGTTGATCGCGACGTCCAGGTGCACCGGCATGAGCAGCTGGTCCACGCCCGCTTTCAGGGCGAGGACGGGGATTTCGGCGTCGCTGTGCATCTCCCGCACGCCCTGCATCTCGAGCGAATCGGTGATCACGACGCCGTTGTAGCCGAGTTCGCCGCGCAGCTTGCCGGTGATGATCGGCTTCGACAGCGTCGCCGGCTCGCCGGACGGGTCGAGGCTCGGGAACTGGATGTGCGCGCTCATGATCGAGTCGATGCCCGCGGCGATCGCGGCCTTGAACGGCGGCACGTCGATCGCCCGCCACTGTTCTTCGGTGCGGTTGATCTTCGGCAACCCGGTGTGACTGTCGGTCGCCGCGTCGCCGTGGCCGGGGAAGTGCTTCGCGGTGGACGAGACGGTCTGGCTCGCCGGCCCGGAGTTCTGGTAGCCCTTGACCTCCGCGGTCACGAAACTGCTGGCCAGGTCCGGTCGTCCGGAGAACGACCGGACGCCGATCACCGGGTTGGCCGGGTTGGAGTTGACGTCCGCGTCCGGCGCGTAGTCCTGGTTGATGCCGACCGCGCGCAGCTCGTGGCCGAGGATCGTGGCGGCCTTGGTCGCGCTGCCGGTGTCGCGGCCGGCGGCGATGGCCATCGAGTTGGGGAATTCGGTGGCCGGCGCGCCCATCCGCGTGACCGTGCCGCCTTCCTGGTCGGTGCCGATCTGCAGCGGGATGTGCGCGCCGCTGGAGATCGCGGCGCGCTGCAGGCCGTTGGACAGCTTCGCGACCTGCGTGGGGCTCTCGAAGTTGTCGCGGCTGGTGTTGTGGAAGTAGATGACGCCGCCGAGGTGGTACTTCTGCACGGCCTGCGCGGCGGTGTCGACGCCGAAGTCGGTCTGGTTCTTCGGGTTGACCTCGTCCGCGGACTTGCCGTTCACCCACGTGACGAACAGCTGCCCCACTTTTTCTTCCAGGCTCATGCCGCGCAACGCCTGTGCCGCGGCGGCGTCGAGCTGCGCCGCCTGCTGCTGGGGTGTCTGCTGCTGCTGTTTCGGCGCCGCGAACGCCGAGGAACTCAACCCCCCGACGGCGAGCACCCCCGCAAGGGGAACGGCGAACACCTGCATCCTCCGCGTGCGCGCGAGTCGGTTCGTCACGAATTGCCTCCCAGTGTCGCGTGCCGCCGCGGGTGCGGACGCGAGTCGTGAAGCGTCCACCGGGCAGCACCGGTATCGGGAAGCTACTCACCGCGATACGGGGTTGTCCATCGGCCGAGCGCAGGAACGGGAGGGTTCACCTGGGAGGACGGCGCCTGGCGCGGGTCCCGGGTGCGCGCGGATTTCTTCGAGCGTGGCTCGGTCCGCTGCGCTTGCTCCGGAAGTACCTGCGCCTGCCGTGGACATAACACTGGCGGCGCCCGTCAGCCGAGGCCAACGGGCGCCGCCAGTCAGCGCGAACATCTCGGGCGACCAAGCGTGCAACTCTGGTCGTACCTTCATGGACTCGGCGTCCGGCGTCCCGGTACGCAGTCCCTAGACGACGAGCCTCCCGCGGCGTGCTGCGCGTGGGTACCCGGAGTCCGCGCACGGAGGTTGCCCGGGGTGACAGAGGCTTCTCTTCTACCTCTGTCCTGGCCGAATCAACGTCCGCACCTACTTTCTACGCCGTGAGCGCGGTCACTTCAAGTGCGCGTACGGGTGCACCGGTACAGAGGCTCGATCCGGTGACAACACCACCCTCAGCAACGGACCTAGCTGCGGAAACCGGAGTTTTGGTACCGCCACGCGGGTACTCAGCCGTCCGCGCCGCGAGACCGGCGGCGCCGGCTCAGGCTGTACCAGGTCGCGCCCGCCGCGACCGCGCCCACGCCGAGCGCGACCATCCCCGCGGACTTGGCCGGGATGCGCGTGCGCAGCGACATCGGCCGTTCGAACGCGAGGACCGGCCACTCGTGCTCGTCCGCGGTGCGGCGCAGCAGCTTGTCCGGGTTCACCGCGTGCGGGTGACCCACCACCTCCAGCAGGGGGATGTCGGTGCTGGAATCGGTGTAGGCGAAGCAGTCGGCGAGGTCGTAGCCGTAGGCGGCGGCTTGCTGTTTCGCGGCGACGGCTTTGTTCTCGCCGTAGCAATAGAAATCGACCTCGCCGGAGTAGCGGCCGCCGACGATCTCCATGCGAGTGGCGACGCACCGGGTCGCGCCGAGCATCTCGGCGACGGGCGCGGCGACCTCCTCGCCGGTCGCGGAAAGCACGATCACGTCGTGGCCGTCGGCGAGGTGCTGCGCGATGAGGTCGGTCGCCTCTACGTAGACGAGCGGATCGACTACGTCGTGCAATGTTTCGCGCACGATGGCGGAAACCTGCGCGACATCCCAGCCCGCGCACAGCGCGGAAACCTCGGCGCGCATCCGCTCGGTCTTGTCCGCGTCCGCGCCGGCGAGCGAGAAAACCAGTTGCGCGTAAGCACTTCGCAGCGCCGCGCGACGGTTGATCAGTCCCTCGCGCAGCAGCGGCTTGCTGAACGCGAGCGCGCTGGACGACGCGATGATCGTCTTGTCGAGATCGAAGAAGGCGGCTACGCGCCGGGGTGCTTCGTCGCTGCGGGGTTCGGCCACGTGATCAGGATAGGCGTACCGCGCCGTGTTGTTGGCAGCACACCGGTCGTGGCGGCGGCCGGAAAATCGATGACATCGGCTCGCTTACGGCCTCGGGTGCCGTTATCGAATCGTATGTGTCACTCACACAGCCAACTCATAGCTAACGGAGTTACAGTGAACGGACCCGGTCGTGAACCGGGCTGGTTCAGTCCGACCCCCCGGGGCTGAACCCCTGGCGGCCCTCGTCCCTCCCCCCTGGCGAGGGCCGCCTTCTATTCTCCCCCTTTCCGCATCGGCGAACAATTTTCAGGTCTGTCCCGAAACCATTGCGCGGCCTGCGCTTCTGGCCCTGACCTGGGCTGTCACGGTCGTTCACTGCGCGCCTCGCGAGCAAGATCAATTAACCGCGCGCTTACCTATTCCGCGTTTCCTCCTGTCGTTGTGCCTGTTACTCGTCTCAGTACGGCAAATTTCTTCTTTTCACTTGATTTTCCGGAGGTTCTCCGCGGCAATCGTTTTCTCGTCCGAATGCGCGGGCTCGCGCATTGTCCAGAGCGGGCCGACACTCCGGCGGTTCTGGATCGATTTCGCCCGTCCGGTTGTCCACAACCCCCCGGTTATCCACAGGACGGAAAAACGGGCATTGCCGGCCGCTCCGGTGGCGAGCGACGGTGGAAGTCCGGCCCGCGAAACCCAGGGGAGGGGCACATGGCCACCGCACAACCGCTCGTCGTCTCCGGCGAGGGAACCGTCTTCGAAGAGATCCGCCGCGTCGCCGCCGTAGTCGGCTGCGAGTTCGACCACGCACCAGACCTAGCCACCGCACGCGGACGATGGACGCGCGCCCCGCTTGTAGTGCTGGACGAGGACATCGCCGCTGACAGCCCGCCAATGCCACCACGCGACAGCGTCGTCCTCGTCTGCAAAGGCACACCCAGCCTGGAAACCTGGCGCCGCGCCGCCGCACTAGGCGCACGCCGCGTCTTCAGCCTGCCCGACGACGAAGCGGGCCTGACCGGCGCGTTCGCCGATGTCACCGATGCCCCAGCCGAATCCCCAGGCCCAGTAGTAGCTTTCGTCGGCGGCCGAGGCGGTTCCGGCACCTCCGTACTGGCCGCCGCAGTCGCCGTCGAAGCCGCCCGCACCGGCCCCGCGCTGCTAGTCGACTGCGATCCTTTGGGCGGCGGACTAGATCTCCCGCTGGGCCTAGAACACACGAAAGGCCTGCGCTGGCCGGAAGTTCGCCTGTCCGGCCGAGTCTCCGTCCCGTCCCTGCTCGCTTCACTCCCAAGCCGCGGCAAGCTGCCCGTGCTCTCCTGCGGCCGCTCCGGCGATGGCCCGACCCCAAGAGCCTTGTCCGCCGTGGTCGCCGCAGGAAGCCGCGCCGGCCGCACCGTCGTCTGCGATCTACCCCGCCATTTCGACGACGGCACAATCACTGTCGCTTCCACGGCCGACCTAGTCGTGCTGGTGGTCCCCGTCGAATTCCGCGCTTGCATGGCAGCGAAACAGGTCCTGAACCACCTCCGCCCGCACACTGAACGTTTCGCGATAGTCGCAAGTGGACACCCCATCGACGGCGTCACGGCTTCACAAACCGCAGGCATGCTAGGCCCGCCCGTGCTCGCTGCCGTACCCCCAGAACGCCGAGTAGCCACCACCTTGGAATCCGGCGAGTTCGACCTGCCCCCGAAGGGCGCACTGGCCACCGCCGCCCGCGCGGTACTGGCCGACCTGCGTCCCCTTCCCCTTGCACAGGCGGCATAAATGACAACCGACCTAGTAGAACGCGTCCGCCACCGCCTGGCAGGCGAAAGCCGAGGCACCGACCCCATCGCCCTAGCCGAAGCCGTCCGCGCAGAAGCCGGCGGCGCCTTGAGTCACGACGCAGTGCTAGCCGCCGTCCGCCAAGCCAGAGACGAGTTCGTAGGCGCAGGCCCCCTGGCCCCTTTGCTGGAAGACGACACCATCACCGACGTCCTAGTAACCGCCCCCGACGAGGTATGGACCGACGGACCCCATGGCCTTACTCACACAACAATCCGCTTCCCCAACGAGGACGCCGTCCGCCGCCTAGCGCAACGCCTGGCCCTAGCCGCAGGCCGCCGCCTAGACGACGCCCAGCCATACGTAGACGGCTGGCTCCCCGCCCGCCAAGGTCGAATCCGCGTCCACGCCGTACTGCCGCCCATCGCCGCCAACGGCACCTGCCTGTCGCTGCGCGTCCTGCGCCCGGTGACCCACGACCTGGCCGCACTCCAAGCACACGGTTCCATCGACACAACCGCCCTGAGCATCCTCCGCGCAATCCTGAAGCACCGCCTAGCCTTCCTCATCACCGGAGGCACCGGTGCCGGAAAAACGACCCTCCTGAGCGCCCTGCTAAGCGCGGTAGCCCCGACCGAACGAATCGTCTGCGTAGAAGACGCCGGCGAACTACGCCCGACCCATCCCCAGTTCGTAAGCCTCGTCGCCCGCCCCGCCAACGTCGAAGGTGCGGGCGCGGTGGAACTCCCAGAGCTGGTCCGCCAAGCCCTGCGAATGCGCCCAGACCGCCTGATCGTCGGAGAAGTCCGAGGCGCAGAAGTGTGCTCCCTGCTGAACGCCATGAACACCGGCCACGACGGCGGTGCCTGCACCCTGCACGCGAACTCCCCCGCAGAAGCCCCCGCCCGCCTGGAAGCACTGGCCGCCCTAGGCGGTCTCCCACGCGACGCCCTGCACAGTCAACTAGCCGCAGCAGTCCGCGTAATCCTCCACATGCGCCGAACACCCACGGGTCGCCGCCTGACGGAAGTCGCAGTACTCCAGCGCTACCACGGAGAAGTAAAAACCCGTCCCGTCTGGCGCGACGGCCACTGGACGAGCCGACGTTCCCTCTTCACCGCCCTGACCACTCCCGAATCCGCCAGCGACTAACCCTTTCGCTATCTGACCGCCCCAGCATCGAGGTGCCCCCGTTGATCTCCGCATGGCCGTTCCTCTGCGCAGGCACCGGAATCCTGTGCTGGCCAACCACCCCCAACCGCCTCCTCGCGGCACCCCGCATCCACCTACGCCTCCCCATCCCGCCCCGCCAATCCCTCTGGCTCGCCCCAGCCGTCATCGCCCTGCCACTGGGCGGAATCGGCGCAGCGATAGCCACCGCCCTGCTCACGCTCGCCGTCCGCCAGGAATGGCGCAGCAGAAAGGAAACCGCCGAGACCCTGACCCGCGCCGAACGCACCTCGACCGTCCTCCGCACGATGGTCTCCGAACTCCGCGCCGGTGCTCACCCCGTAACCGCCGCCGAAGCGGCCGCCGACGCCGTCCCCGAACTAGCCGCGGAACTGCACAACCTCTCCACCGCCGCCCGCCTGGACGGAACCGTCGACTCGCCCGCGCTCCCCGCGCTCGCCCAATCCTGGAACCTCGCCCGCCGCCACGGCTTGCCCATCGCCGACGCCCTAGACGCCACCCGCCGAGACGTCGACGCCGAAGCCGCCTTCGCCCGCCGCCTGCACGCGAAAATGGCCGGACCGCGGATGAGCGCGGTAGTCCTGACCGTGTTACCCGTCGGCTGCCTGGCCATGGGCCAGCTAATCGGAGCCAACCCACTGGCCGTCCTCACCGAAACCCTTATCGGACAAGCATTCCTGGTCGCCGGAGCAGCATTGCTATGGGCAGGCACCGCCTGGTCTAGAGCCCTAACGAACCGCAAGGCCGCCCCATGGCCGCCCTGAGCCTCGCCCTCACCGCCACCGCACTACTGCTATGGCCCAGTTCCGCCCCACCCCGACACCTAGCCCAGCCCAACCGCCCCCACCGCGCCCCACGACCAGAGCTGTGGCACCCCGCCGCCGCAATCGTCATAGGCCTGTCCGTAACCGTCGTGGCCGGAATCCCCATAGGACTAGCCGCCGGTGCAGGCGCCTGGTGGCTCCTGCACCGATCCCGCCACCCCAAAAAACCAGACGGCACCACGGAACGACTCCGCTCAGCATCCGTCCTAGACATGCTCGCCGCCTGCCTACGCGCCGGAATGCCAGTCCCCACCGCCCTGGAAGCCGTAGCGCCCGGCGCACCACCGCGCACCGAAAATGCCCTGCACGCAACAGCAAACCTGCTAGCCCTAGGCGCGGACCCAATCCCCTCATGGGCACCGACCCGAACCAGGCCAGGCTTCGCCGAGTTGGCCGTCGCAGCCAGCCGTACCGCACGGTCTGGGGCAGCACTCGCCCAGACCGCAGCCGACCTAGCCCGCCGCATCCGCGACGGACTGGGCGTCGAAGCCGAAGAACGCGCCGAACGAGCCGGAGTCGCCCTGGCCCTGCCAGTCGGTCTGTGCTTCCTGCCAGCGTTCTTCGCCCTCGGCGTGCTGCCGGTCGTACTCGGCCTCGCCGGACGAATCGGCGGCCTGCTGTGACCCATCCCCGACAGAAAGGAAATCGGACCATGTGGTTCCTGCCCGGAGACGAAGGCACCACCACCGCCGAATACGCCATCGGCACGGTAGCCGCCGCAGCGTTCGCCGTGGCGCTCTACGTGCTTCTCAGCGGAGACTCGGTCTCCGCGGCGTTGGCCGGACTGATGCAAAAAGCCCTGACGGTGGCCACCTGATGGCCAGCCGTCGCCGGGACGGCGGATTCGTCACGGTAGAAGCCGCTCTGTCCTTGGGCGCGCTGACCGCCGTGCTGGCGCTGCTGCTCGCGGGCACCAGTGCAATCGCCGGACACCTCCGATGCCTGGACGCCGCCCGCGAAGCCGCCCGCCTCACCGCGTCCGGGCAACCAGGAGCCGCCGACGCAGTGGTCCAAACCATTGCCCCGCACGGCGCGCACCTCACCATCCACCGAACCGGCGACGGCCTCACCGCCGAAGTAACCACTGACGCATTGGCGGCCCTCCACCTAAGCGCCACCGCCTACGCCATCCTCGAACCAGGCCCGGCCTCATGACCCAAGAAAGCTCGCCCGACTCTGGCGTCGCCACAATCTGGACCGCCCTAGCCGCAGCCACCCTGATCACCCTGACAGTCCTGGTGTGGTGGCTAGCCACGGCCATCACCGCCCGCCACCGCACCGAAGCCGCCGCCGACCTGGGCGCACTGGCCGCGGCCGCCCACGCCGCCGCCGGACCGACCACCGCCTGCGCCCGCGCCCAGGAAGTCGCGGACCACGAACGCGCCGTGATGACCAGCTGCCGCTGGCACAACCGCGACGCTTACATCGAAGTCCGCGCCACCACCGCCCCAATCCCCGGTCTGCCCGCTCCAACCGCCAAAGCCCGCGCTGGGCCCGTAGACGAACCTCCTTGACCGGCCAACTGCTCCGGGTCGGCCAGGCTGGACATCCGCTGGTCCAGTGGGCACGTCTCCGTAGTCGAGCAACCGCTTGAGGCCTGCTCGAAGTAGGCCGGTGGTTGCTTGGCCTCGGGGCCGCCATCCTCGGCTGGTGGCCCCGCGGTCCTCGGCGCAGGGTCGGCAGGCTCATGCGTGCGCCTCCGGACTGGCGGCGAAACACTCGGCCAGTCCGGCATCTGGCCTGCCAATGCCGTGGCTGGCCGCAGCCATCAGCCGCCGCGGCCTCGAACCAAACCTGGTGCTCAGCCGGGCAGCAAATCCGCCCCGAACTCGCCCGATTTGCCGACACCATCCCGGTTGCGCGGCTGCCTCAGCGACCAACCACCAGCCCGCCGACCAGCCGCGCGAACCACCACCGCACCGCCCTCACTCACCCCAGCCGAGAGGAGTTGCAACCTGCCACCCGCCCCCCGCGTGCCCCTGTCGCCCTGCCCCGCGCACCGCGGCCAGCGGCGCTCCGGCCACCCGCCGGAACCGCTCATCGGCGGCGGGTCCGGACCGGTGACCAGTCCCCGGATCACCCCGCCCGTCCGGACTTTTCCGGCACTGGCGACGAGTGGCGTACGCCACGAGCAGCGGTCGCTGGCGGACGCCGAACGGTTAAATCCCCAGGTCAGCGCACTGCTAGACCGGATGCCTCAGCACGCGCGCGGAATGGCGAGAAAGTGTCGAATCCCGTGGTGGGCCTGTTCTCGCGGGGCCGGCGGCGGGGTCAGCGGCCGGTGATCGGCTCGTTGTTATCGGCCGGACAGTGGGCTACTGGGCGTTCATCGCTCGGTAACGGCCGGTTGTCGCGCGGAGTCTTCCCCGCAATGTGCAACTTGCCGTTTAGTGAGACATGCGCCACCACGGCCCCGACCCGGACGGCGCGAAAACCGGACCTCGAAGGCAGGAAAGCAATGTTGGACGCGAATTGGCCGGACAGCTGGCGGAACGCCTTCCGCATCGAACTGCGTGCGGAGGCGATCGGCCTCGCCTGGCGCGGCTGGCCGGTGCTTCCGGGGGCGACCCCGGAGGAGATCACCGCGGAGGGGGACGACCTGACCTGGCGCCGGCCGGTGCCGGTGCGCGACGACTGGCGTGAGCTGGTCGGCTCGCACGCCCACGAGGTCGCCAGCTGGTTCAGCGACCGCACGCACAGCCTGCTCGTGGCGACCGGCACCGTGCTCGACGCGGTCGAGGTCGACCAGGAGTTGGGCAAGCGCGCCGCGCGGCTGCTGCGGTCGATCGGGCACCCGGCCCCGATCGTCGCGATGCCGAACGGCCGGTGGCTGTTCCTCACCACGCCCGCCGAGCAGCTGCCGGCCGAACTCGCCGACGAGATTTCCGTGCAGTGGCACGGCAAGGACAGCTACATCCCGCTGCCGCCGTCGCCGTTCCAGCACGGTGTCGTGCACTGGCGCGTGAAGCCGGAGGTGTGCGGCTGGCAGCTGCCGCCCGCCGCCGAGGTGCAGGACGTGCTGGTCCGCGCCCTCGCCGACGAGCACGCCCCGATGCTGGTCGAGAGCACCGCCGCCTGATCCGGTTCGACCCCGGCAGGCAGCACGCGACAACCGAAGACAGTCTTCACGTTCCACCGTGGCCGCACTGTTCCCCGTGCTGACGCAACGCCCCGAGCACGGCTCCCAGTACGGCCACCGCCCCTGCCTTGTCCAGCGGATCGTTGCCGTTCCCGCACTTCGGCGACTGGACGCAGGACGGGCAGCCCGTCGGGCACTCGCAGGAGACGATCGCCTCCCGCGTAGCGGCCAGCCACGGGACAATCGCGGCATAACCGCGGTCGGCAAACCCCGCACCCCCGGGATGCCCATCGTGCACGAACACCGTCGCCTCCCCGGTGTCCTCGTGCCACGCGGTAGACACCCCGCCGATGTCCCAGCGGTCGCACGTAGCGAACAGCGGTAGCAGGCCGATCGCCGCGTGCTCGGCGGCATGCAGGGCACCGGGGACGCGCGCCGGAAGCAAACCGGCGCCCCCCGGTGCTCTGCCAGCACCCCCGGTCCCCACCGGTCCCACCGCAACACCGATCTCGACCCCGGCACCGGGCCCCCGCCCAGCCGCCGGATCGCCCGAAACTTCGCCGGTTACCCCGACAACCGACGAGGCGCCCCCGGTCCCCACCGGTTCTCCAGCCGCCCGGCTGGCCGCCGCCCCCGCAGCGGACTCGCCGATTCCCGCGGCGGCTGGCTCCGCGTTTCCGGTCCCCACTGGTTCGCCAACGGCACCGCTGGTCGCCGAAGCCGAGGCGGTCCCGGTGATCTCCGCGGAGGTTGGCGACACGCTTCCGGTCCCCACCGGTTCGCCAACCGCGCCGCTGATCGATGGTGCCGCAGCGGTCTTGCCGATTTCCAAGGAGTCAGGCGAACTTCCGGTCCCCGCTGGCTCTCCAACTCCCTCGCCGCTCGTTGACCCCGCTCCGATTCGGCCGGGATTCCCCGCGCTTGGCGACGCAACTCCTGCCGGAGACTCCAGCAGTTCACCCGAAACCGTGTACCAAACCGCTCTCGTGTGGAGGCTCTGTTCCGGCAGGTCGAGCGGCGTGTGGTCCAGCACCTCACCCGACGGTCGCCTCCGCAGATACCCCACCACCTGCGACGTCACCGCCACCTCGCCCAGGCACACGGTCACCCCGCCGTGGCGGCATTGTTCTTCCGCCGACAGCACCGAAATGTCCACGATCTCGCGCGGCGAAGTCGTCCAGTCCGGATCCTCCGCGTGCACCAACGCGAGACCTGTCTCCAAGTCCAGTTCATCGACGACATACGACGACCCCTGATGCAAATACACCGCACCGGGGTGCACCGAGTAACAAGCCGAGCCGGGGTCGACGGTGCCCAGCATTCGGCCCGAGTCTGCTTCCACTACCGCGATCTGGTCGCCGCCTGAACCGCGGATGCCGACGTCCGCGTGTGGGCGGTCGCGCGAAGTCCAGTACCAACCGCTGGAACGACGGCGCAGCAGCTTCTCCGCGGCCAGATCCGCCAGCACTGCCCGGGCCGCGTCGCCGCCGAAGGTTTCCAGTTCTGGTTCGGTGAGGGGCAACTCCGCGACGGCGCACGCGAGCTGCGGGCCCAGCACGTAAGGGTTCGTCGGGTCCAGCACCGCCGTTTCCACCGGGCGTTCCAGCAACGCGGCCGGATGGTGCACCAGGTAGGTGTCGAGCGGATCGTCTCGCGCGACGAACACCACCAGCGCCTCATCGCCCGAACGGCCAGCGCGGCCGGATTGCTGCCAGAAAGACGCGAGGGTGCCGGGATAGCCCGCCAAAACCACCGCGTCCAGGCCTGCGATGTCGACGCCCAGCTCCAGGGCGTTCGTGGTCGCGACGCCAAGCAGGCGACCAGAAAGCACGGCTTGTTCCAGGGCCCGACGCTCTTCAGGGAGATAGCCGGACCGGTAAGCGGCAACGGTATCCGCCAGCCGAGGGTCCACTTCGGACAGAAGGCGGCGCGCACCGAGCGCGGTCAGCTCGGCACCGCGACGGGAGCGGACGAAAGCCAGCGATCGTGCGCCTTCGACGACCAACTCAGTGAGAATCCGCGCGGTTTCGACGCCAGCCGGGCGGCGGACGGGCGCGCCGTTCTCGCCAGTCAGTTCGTCGAGCAGCGGCGGCTCCCACAGCGCGACCGTGCGCGCCCCGCGCGGAGACGCGTCGTCGGTGACCGCGGAGCACTCCACTCCGGTGAGGCGTGTGGCGAAAGAGGCAGGCGAAGCGGTGGTCGCCGAAGCCAGTACGAACACCGGTGAAGCGCCGTAGTGCTCCGCCACCCGGCGCAGGCGGCGTAGCAACAGCGCGACGTGCGAGCCGAAGACGCCGCGATAGCTGTGGCATTCGTCGACCACGACATACCGCAGCCGGCGGAAGAACTGCGTCCATCGGGAGTGCGCCGAGAGGATGCCGCGGTGCAGCATGTCGGGGTTGCTGAACACCCAGTTGGCATGCGCGCGGACCCAGTCGCGCTCTGTCATCGGGGTGTCGCCGTCGAACGCCGCCGCGCGTACCCCGGCGACGTCCAAAGAGGACACCGCACGCAGCTGATCAGCGCCGAGCGCCTTCGTCGGCGAGAGGTACAGCGCGGTCGCCCGGGTGTCCGCGGTCAGCGCGCTGAGCACCGGCAGCTGATACGCCAGCGACTTCCCCGACGCGGTGCCGGTGGACACCACGACGTGCGCGCCCGAATGCGCCAGCGAAGCCGCCTCGGCCTGGTGCCGCCACGGTTTTTCCACTCCGGCCGCGCGGAACGCGGCCACCACCGCCGGCTCCGCCCACTCCGGCCACGGCTCGTGCCGGGCCGCGCGTTCCGGCAGCCGGGACACGTGCGTCACCGGGTTCTCGTGCGCCGGGATCCCCGCTGTGACCCGGTCCAGCAGCCTCCGTCCTCGCTCTCCCACCACGGGCCGAAGCTTCGCACAGGGCACCGACAAAACTTGGCCGAGATCGATCCAGTGACCAATCACACAAGGTTACCGAACGTGCTGTGACCGGGACGCATTGCGGACGCGCAGATCAATACCAATACACTCCCTCGATCCACACCCACTGTGGCGAGCGTCATGTGAGACGTGCATTGCTTGCACGGCTAGCGTGTCCTTCGGCACAGATCCCCGCCAGTGCAGGCGCGCCGGGTACGACGGGCCCGCGCTGGCCAGACGGCGTTCCCAGGAGGACGAATGTCCCGGCAGTTCCTCGCGGAGGGCGGCATCACGCTCACCGGGGGTGGCTACACCATCGTCGGTGTGGTCGCCGTGGTCGCCCTTGTCGCACTGGCTATCGGTTACGTGCTGCTCAAGGAGGTGCTGGCCGCGGGCCAGGGCACCGCCAAGATGCAGGACATCGCGAAGGCAGTGCAGGAAGGTGCGGCCGCATACCTGAAGCGGCAGCGCAACACCCTCGCCATCTTCGGCGTGATCGTGTTCCTGCTCCTGTTCGCGCTCCCCGCGGACGACTGGAGCGAACGGATCGGCCGCTCGATCTTCTTCCTCGTCGGGGCGGTGTTCTCGTTCACCATCGGCTACCTCGGCATGTGGCTGGCCACGCAGGCGAACCTGCGGGTGGCGGCCGCGTCGCGCGAGGAAGGCGGCCGCGAGAAGGCGATGCGCGTGGCGTTCCGCACCGGCGGCGTGGTCGGCATGATCACCGTCGGGCTCGGCCTTTTCGGCGCGGCGATCGTGGTGCTCGTCTACACCGGCCAGGCACCGAAGGTGTTGGAGGGCTTCGGTTTCGGCGCGGCGCTGATCGCCATGTTCATGCGTGTCGGCGGCGGCATCTTCACGAAGGCCGCTGACGTCGGCGCCGACCTGGTCGGCAAGGTCGAGCAGGGCATCCCCGAGGACGACCCGCGCAACGCCGCGACGATCGCGGACAACGTCGGCGACAACGTGGGCGACTGCGCGGGCATGGCCGCGGACCTCTTCGAGTCCTACGCGGTGATGCTCGTGGCCGCGCTGATCCTGGGCAGCTCCGCGTTCGGCGCGCACGGCCTGATCTTCCCGCTGATCGTGCCCGCCATCGGCGTGATCACCGCGGTGATCGGCGTCTACATCACGAAGGCGCGCGCGGGCGAGGGCGGCCTGGTCACGATCAACCGCTCGTTCTACATCTCCGCGGTCATTTCCGCGGTGCTGTCGGCCGTCGCCGCGTTCATCTACCTGCCGAGCAGCTTCGCCGACTTCGGCGAGGGCTTCGCGCACAACACCGGCAACCCGGCGGTGATCGCGACGGTCGCGGTGATCATCGGCATCGTGCTCGCCGCGCTGATCCTGCGCATCACCGGCTACTACACCGGCACCGAGCACAAGCCGGTGAAGGACGTCGGCAAGACGTCGGAAACCGGTGCGGCGACGGTGATCCTGTCCGGCATCTCGGTCGGTTTCGAGTCCGCCGTGTACACCGCGCTGGTGATCGCCGCCGCGGTGTTCGGCGCGTTCCTGCTCGGCGGCGGCGTCGCGCTGTTCGCGGTGGCGCTGGCCGGTACCGGCCTGCTGACCACCGTCGGCGTCATCGTCGCGATGGACACCTTCGGCCCGGTTTCGGACAACGCGCAGGGCATCGCCGAGATGTCCGGCGACGTGGACGAGAAGGCCGCGCAGATCCTCACCGAGTTGGACGCGGTCGGCAACACCACCAAGGCCATCACCAAGGGCATCGCGATCGCCACCGCGGTGCTCGCGGCGACCGCGCTGTTCGGGTCCTACTCGGACGCGATCTCGAAGGCTGTCGGCAGCACGGGTTCGTTCGTCGCGAACATCGTCAGCCCGGAGACTCTGGTCGGCGTGATCGTCGGCGCGGCCGTGGTGTTCCTCTTCTCCGGTCTCGCGGTCAACGCGGTTTCGCGTGCCGCGGGTGCGGTGGTGTACGAGGTGCGCCGCCAGTTCCGCGAGATCCCCGGGATCATGGAGGGCACCACGCGGCCCGAGTACGGCAAGGTCGTCGACATCGTCACCCGCGATTCGCTGCGGGAGCTGGCGACGCCGGGTCTGCTGGCCGTTTTCGCGCCGATCGCGGTCGGTTTCGGCCTCGGCACCGGTGCGCTCGCCGGGTATCTGGCCGGCGCGATCGCGACCGGCACGCTGATGGCGATCTTCCTCGCCAACTCCGGTGGCGCGTGGGACAACGCCAAGAAGCTCGTCGAGGACGGCAACCACGGCGGCAAGGGTTCCGACGCGCACGAGGCGACGATCATCGGCGACACCGTCGGCGACCCGTTCAAGGACACCGCCGGTCCCGCGATCAACCCGCTGATCAAGGTCATGAACCTGGTCTCGGTGCTGATCGCGCCCGCGGTGGTCACGCTGACGCTCGGCGGCGGCGCGGACACCACGTGGCGGATCGTGATCGCGGTGGTCGCGGTCGCGGTGATCGTCGCGGCGATCGTCGTGTCCAAGCGGCGCGGCAGTGTCATGGCGGAGACTCCGGCGGAGGCGAAAGCCTGACGCGTTGCTCCATTCGGGCCCGGTACGCCTTGTGCGTGCCGGGCCCGTTCGCGTCCACCACCCGGGGCGAGTTGCGGACTACTGGCGGGTCGGTACCGTGCGGAGGACACGGATTTCGAGGGACAGGAGTGGTGCGAGTGCGGCCGCGGTGGACCGGTTTAGCCGCGCTGGCAACAGGAATCGGCATCGGGCTGACGGGATGCGGGCAACCGCCGCCTGCCGAGCAGGTCTCCTCCGGCGGGCACGCGGAGTCGGCGAGCCAAGCCGATCCGGCCGCGAAATGGGCCGACGGATACTGCGGCGCGGTCACGCATCTGGTTCGGGCGCTGGCGAATCTGCCCTCGATCGACCCGAGTTCGTCGGCGCAGGCGACCCGCACGTCCAGTGATCTGCTGGCTTCGGTCGCCACCGGCATCGACCAGACCGTCTCCGGACTGCACCGGGTCGGCCCCGCGCCGCTGCCCGGCGGCGAACCGGCGCGCACCGCTTTGCTCGGCCAGTTCACTTCGGTGCGGCAACAGGCCGACGAGGTGCGCGGGAAACTCGACGCGGCCGCCAATCCCGACGCGGTGAAAGCGGCGCTGGACGACGCGAAGTCGGCTATCGACCAGATTTCCCGGCTCGACGTCCTCAAGGGCTTGGACGCGACGCCAGCCCTGTCCGCGGCGGGCAAGCGTGCGGCGGGCTGTCAGCAATTGGTGGTGCCGCCCGCGCCGCGCTGATCGGGATCGAGCGCCCGCCGCAGGGCGACGGCCCGCTCCGCATCATGGTGTTGGACCGCCGCCAGATAGTGCTGAAGCAGCACCTGCCGAGACCGTTCGAGCTCGGTCAAGCTGACCGACGTCCCCCGGCCGTCCCGCAACGTCTCCAGCACTGGTGCGGGCAGCTGGTCGACTTCGCGTCCGTGCCAAGGATTCAAGCCGTGCCGCAGGCATTCCAACGCGATGATCTGGGCGCGAAGGTCGTCGAGCATCAGGACGGCCTGCCACGTCCGCCCGCGGGCGATGGCCGAGCGGGCATGCAACGCGTACAGCCACGCCATGCCGATCACCTGCTCGCTGCCCGGTTTCGGGGCGCTGGTCGGTTCGTTGGCCTGACCGAAAACGAGCTGGAAGCCGTCTTCGGTGGCGCGGAAGAGCTCGTGCGGCCAGAACGACACATCGACCTGGAGCGAGGAGTCGAGGAGGAAGACCCGGTAGCGGACTCCCTCGCGCGAGGTCACGTCGAGAGTGTCGGCGACTCCGAATTTCTCGGCGAGCGATTGAGTCCAGCGTGCGACTACCGCGGCTTCGTTCGCGTTCTCCGCGAGCTGGAGGACGAGATCGATGTCCGACCATCGGTCCTCGGTTCCGCGCGCGGCTGATCCGACCAGCGCCGCACCCGCGATGTCCGCATCTTGCCGAGCCGCGGCGATCAGCTTGTCGCGCACTCGGACGCGTTCGGCGACTTCGAACAATTCCCGCCTCCTCGGTATTTATATACCGGTATTACTGTACCGGCAACACTGTGTGCCCAAGAAAAACCTCGGCGTGACGCTCGCGTTCAATCGAACTTGTGTTCTATCATCGGCGGCGTGGATCGGACGATCTCGCTGTTCTCGGCGGAGGCGACCGGCCCGGGCCTGCCAGACCTGGCCGGGCTGTTGTGCTGCCAAGGGCAGATCACCGGGTTCGGCCGCACGGCGGCGCGGCTGTCGGTGCTGGTCGAGGAGCCGTGGCGGGCTCGGGTGCTGGCGCGGGAATGCCGCAGCCGGGGCGCGGACGCGCAGGTCGCGGTGGCCGAATGCGGCAGTCCGCAGGTGCGTACGTCGTTCCGGGTCGATCTGCTCGGGTTTGCCGAAGAATGGCTGCGGCCGGGGCACACCGGTCCGGCGGAGGACGATTCGGGCAAGGCGGTGCCCGGCGGATTCCGGCTGAGCGGAGCGATGCTGCGGATGTGGGCGCTGGCGGCAGGCCGTCCCGAACCCGGCGGCTACCTGCTGGGTGTCGATCCGCTGGCCCCGGGGACGCACGAGGAGCTGCTGACCGTGCTCGCGTCGCTGGGCGTCCAGGCGCGGCTGCTCGGGCCCAAGGCGGAGCAGCCCGCGGTGCGGGTCACCGGGCGGCGCAAGCTGGCCGGTCTGCTGGAGCTGATCGGCGAACCGCCCGCTGGAGCGGAGTCGGTCTGGCCGGAGCTGCCGCCTGCCGGGGAACGCCGCGAACGGACGCCGGGGGAGCCGCGTCGCGGGGCTCCGGCGGAGAGTCCTTCACAGTATTTACTGGAGGCTGTCGGGTAGCTGCGCAAAAGAAAAAGGTCCCCCATCGCCGAGCGAGGCGACGAGGGACCTTTCCGGTGGGGAAGTCTTACGGTTTCGGCAGCGTGCAGCCCTGCTGGTTGAGGTCGATCTCGTTGGCCGGGGTCAGGCAGGCCGGGATGCCGTAGGTTTCCTGGCCGTACTTGTAGTTCGGCCGCACGGTCGTGTTGCCGGCTTCGTCGACCTCGCACGGGTTGTTCAGCGTGCAGCTCTCGCCGTTGTCGTTGGACGTGTTGTTCACGCCGATGACCTTGCCGGTGTTGCGGTCGACGACCGGCGAACCCGACGTGCCGCCGATGGTCGCGCAGCCCGGCACGTAGCGGATCGAGTCCTTCCAGACCCAGTTGTTCTCGTGCAGTTCGTGCACGAAGCCGTCGATCGAGCAGGAGTAGATCTGCTTCCAGTACCCGGACACCACGTCGATCGGCGTGCCCGCCTGCGGATGGCTGTTGACCAGTTCGAGCGGCGGCACGTTGTACTTCTGCTGGATGTCGGCGTAGGTGTCGGACAGCTGGTACAGCGAGATGTCGGTGTCGGTCATCGTCGCGTAGACGACCTTGGTCGCGGTCACGGTGCCCACCGAGCTCTGCCCGTCCGGCGACAGCAGATCGAACGAGCGGTTCGAGGCCTGGCCGACGATCACCTGACCCGGATCGGGCATGCCTTCCTCGAGGCAGTGCCCGTTCGACAGCACCATCGCGGGCGCGTCCATCGGCGTGGCGGCCGGTTTCACGACCGAACCAGAGCAGTTGGACAGCGCGACGGCACCGGTGAACGTGGTGGTCGCCGCGCTTGCTTCGGGGGCGGTGACCAGCGCGAATGTCGCCGCGACGGCGATCGCGGTGCCAACCAGTCGGCGGATCATGGTGGGTTCCTTTCGGCTGGGGGGAGGAATAAGTGAACCGTCGCCGTACTTGGACCCGCCACCGTCTAACGGAGGGTATCGGTGCTATGACCGGTTACCCTGCACGGCACGTGTCCGACATCACGTGCTAGGTGTGGAGGAGAAACATCGCCGAGGTCAGCGGCGATCCGACGGGCAGGGGCCCAGCGGCTCGTCAGGGCACCTCGGCGCTGCGCGGACACCGGGGACGTGCACACTGACAGGTCGAGACGCGGGCGCAGTACCCCTCTGGTGCAGGGGTGAGAGCGCCGCCGCGGCGGCGCGGAGATGAGTGGAGAGCAGGGCAGCGTGGCAGGAACACGGACCAAGAAGAGCGGTACCGGGGGCAACGGTGCCGATCGACGGCGGCTGGTGATCGTCGAGTCGCCAACCAAGGCCCGCAAGATCGCCCCCTATCTCGGCGGCAACTACGTCGTCGAGTCCTCCGTCGGGCACATCCGGGACCTGCCCCGCGGCGCCGCCGACGTCCCCGCGCAGTACAAGGGCGAGTCGTGGGCGCGGCTCGGGGTCGACATCGACAACGACTTCAAGCCGTTGTACATCGTCACCCCGGACAAGAAGTCCAAGGTCACCGAGCTGAAGGGGCTGCTGAAGGACGTCGACGAGCTCTACCTCGCGACGGACCCCGACCGCGAGGGCGAGGCCATCGCGTGGCACCTGCTGGAGACCTTGAAGCCCAAGGTCCCGGTGCGCCGGATGGTCTTCCACGAGGTGACCGAGCAGGCCATTCAGGCGGCCGCCGCGGCCACCCGTGAGCTGGACGCCGACCTCGTCGACGCGCAGGAAACCCGCCGCATCCTCGACCGCCTGTACGGCTACGAGGTCTCGCCGGTGCTGTGGAAGAAGGTCATGCCGAAGCTCTCGGCGGGCCGTGTGCAGTCCGTGGCGACGCGGATCGTCGTGGAGCGCGAGCGCGAGCGGATGCGCTTCACCTCGGCGTCGTACTGGGACATCTCGGCGACCATGGACGCCGGTGCGGACGCTTCGCCGCGTACGTTCCCCTCGCGGCTCGTCGCGGTCGACGGTTCGCGCCTCGCGACGGGTCGCGACTTCGACTCCAACGGCCAGCTCAAGGGCAACGCGGCCGACATCCGCGTGCTCGGCGAGTCCGACGCGCGGGCGCTGGCTCAGGCGTTGAACGAGCGTGACTTCAAGGTCGCGAGCGTCGAGGAGAAGCCGTACACGCGGAAGCCGTACGCGCCGTTCATGACGTCGACGCTGCAGCAGGAGGCGGGCCGCAAGCTGCGCTTCACCTCCGAGCGCACGATGCGCGTCGCGCAGAAGCTGTACGAGAACGGTTACATCACCTATATGCGTACCGACTCCACGACGCTGTCGGAGTCGGCGATCACGGCCGCGCGCAGTCAGGCAACGCAGCTGTACGGCAAGGAGTACGTCTCGCCGTCGCCGCGCCAGTACACGCGCAAGGTGAAGAACGCGCAGGAAGCACACGAGGCGATCCGGCCGTCGGGCGAGGTCTTCCGTACGCCGGGTCAGGTCGCGAAAGAGCTGGACACCGACGAGTTCCGGCTCTACGAGATGATCTGGCAGCGCACCATCGCGTCGCAGATGGCGGACGCGAAGGGCACCACGATGTCGGTGCGCATCGTCGGCACCGCCGCGACCGGCGAGGAGTGCACCTTCGCCTCTTCGGGCCGCACGATCACCTTCGCGGGCTTCCTGAAGGCGTACGTCGAGGCAGTCGACAGCGAGGCCGGCGGCGAGGCCGACGACAAGCAGAGCCGGCTTCCGGTGCTGGTCAAGGACCAGGGCCTGACCGCGCCCGAGCTGTCCGCGGACGGCCACTCCACGTCGCCGCCCGCGCGCTACTCCGAGCCGAGCCTGGTCAGCAAGCTGGAAGAGCTGGGCATCGGCCGCCCGTCGACGTACGCGTCGATCATCAAGACCATCCAGGACCGCGGCTACGTCTGGAAGAAGGGCTCCGCGCTCGTCCCGTCGTGGGTCGCGTTCGCGGTGATCGGCTTGCTGGAGCGGCACTTCGAACGGCTGGTGGACTACAACTTCACCGCCGGTCTCGAGGACGAGCTGGACCGCATCGCCAGCGGCGACGAGCACCGCGTCGAATGGCTGTCGAAGTTCTACTTCGGCGGCGACTTCGGCGTCGAGGGCTCGGTCGGCCGCCTCGGCGGGCTGAAGAAGCTGGTCGACGGCAGTGTCGAGGGCATCGACGCGCGCGAGATCAACTCGATCCCGATGTTCAGCGACGCCGAGGGCCACCAGGTCGTGGTGCGCGTCGGCCGGTACGGGCCGTACCTGGAGCGCGAGGTCAACGGCGAGTCGCAGCGCGCGAACCTGCCCGAAGACCTGCCGCCGGACGAGCTGACCGCGGAGATCGCGGAAAAGCTCTTCGCGACGCCGCAGGAAGGCCGCGTCCTGGGCACCGACCCGGTCAGCGGGCACGAGATCGTGGCGAAGGAAGGCCGCTTCGGCCCGTACGTCACCGAGCTGCTGCCTGAGCCGGAGCTGCCCGAAGACGCCACTGCGGCGCAGAAGAAGGCCGCGAAGGCGAAGCTGCCGAAGCCGCGTACGGGCTCGCTGTTCAAGTCGATGTCGATCGAGACAATCACGCTCGACGACGCGCTGAAGCTGCTGTCGCTGCCGCGCGTGGTGGGCAAGGACCCGGAGTCGGGCGACGAGATCACCGCGCAGAACGGGCGCTACGGGCCGTATCTGAAGAAGGGCACGGACTCGCGGTCGATCCAGACCGAGGACCAGCTGTTCTCGATCACGCTGGAAGAGGCGCTGAAGATCTATTCGGAGCCGAAGCAGCGCGGCCGGTCGGCCACCGCGCGTCCGCCGCTGAAGGAACTCGGCGACGACCCGGTGTCAGGCAAGCCGATGGTGGTCAAGGACGGCCGCTTCGGTCCGTACGTGACCGACGGCGAGTACAACGCGACGCTGCGAAAGTCCGACAGCATCGAGGAGCTCACCGCGGAGCGCGGAGCTGAACTGCTGGCGGAGAAGCGCGCGAAGGGTCCGGCTCCGAAGAAGCGGACCACGACGCGCAAGGCTCCGGCGAAGTCCGCTGCGGCCAAGTCGACCACGACTAAGTCCGCGGCGGCGAAGTCGACCACTGCGAAGAAGGCTCCGGCCAAGCGGAGCAGTACGGCGACGAAGTCGAAGTAACGAGGATCCGAAGGGCCACCTGGAAAACTCCGGGTGGCCCTTTCTCGTGTCAGGGGGACGGATGGGGGAGACACAGCGCGCTCGCGCCGCGGTTTCCGTGGTTTTCGCGGTGTGTGGTGCGGCATTCGCTTCGTGGGCGGCTCGAGTGCCCGCAGTGCAAGCGAAACTCGGCCTCAGCGCCGGAGAACTCGGGATCGGGCTGTTCGGCCTCGCCGCCGGTTCGGTCGTCGCGTTGCTGGGCGCGGGACCGTTGATCACGAAAATCGGCAGCCGGCGCGGGGTGCTGTGCGGGGCCGCGGTGTTGTGCGGAGGACTGCCGCTCGTCGCCTTCGCGCCGGACCTGCCGTTGTTCGTCGCGGCGCTCGTGGTGCTCGGGGTCGGCAACAGCCTGCTGGACGTCTCGATGAACGCGCACGCTGCACGCGTCGAAGAGGCTTACGGTCGGCCGATTTTCGCTGGATTCCACGCTTTCTGGAACATCGGCGGGCTGGCTGGCTCGGGCGTCGCGGCGCTGATGGAGATCTGGCGGGTGCCGATCGAAGCGCACTTCACCGCTGCTGGCACGGTGCTCTTGGTGCTCGCGATTTTCGCTGCTTCGCAGTTCTTGCCGGGTGCTGACCGCGGACAGGGCGAGGCGGCGTTTGCCTTGCCCGGCAAGGCATTGATCCCGTTGGGCGTGATCGCGTTCTGCGGTTTTGTCGCGGAAGGCACGGTGAACGACTGGAGCGCGGTCTACCTCCGGGAGGTCGCCACAGCGAGCGCGGCTGTCGCGTCGCTGGGCTACTTCGCGTTCTCGATCACGATGATCGCGGTGCGCACAGTGGCCGACCGGGTCGTCGAACGCGTGGGTGCGGTGCTGTTCATGCGGGTCGCGACGGCCGTGACGGTCGCCGGATTCGTGCTGGTGGTCGCGGTTCCGGTGCCAGCGGTCGCGGTGGTCGGATTCGCCGTGGTCGGGCTCGGGGTGTCCGGGATCGTGCCGCTCGCGTGGAGCGCGGCCGGGCGCAAACAGCCGGACGCGCCGGGCCGGGCGATCGCTGCTGTCGCGGCGTGCGGGTATCTCGGGTTCCTGGCCGGCCCGGTGCTGGTCAGCGGCCTGAGCGGCGGGATCGGCCTGCACTGGGCGCTCGCCGTGGTCGGCGCTCTCGTGGTGACGGTCGGGTTCCTCGCCCCGACGATGCGGGTCGGCGATCCGGTTTCGCGACGCTGACCGACCGCTCGGCGCACGGATGGGTCGACTCGAACAAAAGTTCGAGAAATTGTCGGTACCAGGGTGTTCAATGACGGGGTGAGCAGTTCAGCACCCGTCGTCTTCGACGTCATCGACGAGGTCATCGGACCGCTGCGGGCCGAGATGCCGCAGCGGCCTTCGGTGATGGAGTTCTACGACCCGCATTTCGAGGTGCCGCCCGTGCTGGCCGAGGAGGAGCCCGCCGGAGCGGCTTCGGGACTGAGCCTCGCCGAGGAGGTCCGGCAGTCGTTCGGGCCGATGCTCGGCGCCGGGCTGGCCGAGGAGGTGGAGCAGTACACGCGGTTCGTCGCGGGGATGGCCGCGCTCGGGCTCGCCACCGACGGCGAGGTGACCGCCGAGGCGGTCGAGTTGTACCGAGTGCTGCGCGGAGGGTTCATCCGGGGAGTGGTCACCGGAGTGTTCCCGGCGAGCGAGGAGCCGTGGGAGGTGCGGTTCTTCGGCGACGAGGACTTCACCACCGTGATGAGCAAACTGGGCCGCCGGGCGCGGCTGCGGTCCGGAATGCTGAGCGCACTGCCGGGGTGGGTGTTCGACGGCCTGCCGGACCGGCCGCCTGGTCCTGGCCCTGCGGTGCGGATTGAGACGGATGACAGCGGCCTGATTCCGCGGGCGGCTTGGGGGGACTTGGACGTCATCCGGGCCGCCGTTGCCCGGCCTCGGCAGGGGACGGTGCTGGTGGATCTGGCTGTGCGGGATGCGGTGCTGGCGGAGTATCCGCATGGGGCGTTCGGGCTGGTGGACAACGACCAGGGGAGGTATCAGTTCCGGGCTGCGCCGAAGGGAGGGGGTGGATGGGTGGTGACGTGGTCACCGGCTACTCGGGGGACTGCGGAGGCTTGGATCGTGGAGGCGGTGCGGAGTTGTATTTGACGGGGGTGGGTTAGCCAGGGCTGGGGTTGGCCGGGTTGGGGTTGGTGTGGCTGGGTTGGCCGTGGCCGTGGCCGTGGCCTTGGCGTGGCTGGGGTGGGTGTGGTTGGCCGTGGCTGGGTTAGCGGGGGTTGGGTTGGCCGGGGCTGGGTAAGCGGGGGTTGGGTTGGCCTGGGTTGGGGTTGACGTGGCTGGGTTAGTCGGGGCTGGGTTTGCGGGGCTGCTCGGCAAACTGTGTTTTTGGCGTCGGCTCCGCCGCCGCGGCGGGATCGCCTTTAAGTCGGCGTGGTGGGTGGGGAGGTGGCGGCGGCGGGGGGGGCGGCTCGGCCCGGCGCCCCA
>NZ_JBSFNS010000057.1:0-49479 GCF_053587275.1 Amycolatopsis sp. NPDC003676 | reverse complement strand
CGCGGTATCCGGCCCGACCGAGCGCGACGCGCTGCGGCTGGCCCAGCAGTTGCTCGACCTGTACAAGCCGAAGATCGCCATCGAGCACCCGGAAGCGCAGTACGCGATGGCCCGGGAGTTCATCCCGGGCGAGCCGCTGGCCTCGGGCGCGTACATGCGCCGCGGTTCGGTGGTGTGGACGGCGTCCGCGGTGCCCACCGCGACCGCGGAGGTCGGCGACCGGCGCGGGATCCTGCTCGGCGAAACGGTCACCGCGACGCGGCGGCCGGTGGCCTGGGACCCGTGGATGGCGCAGGAAATCCGCGACGGTTCGGGCCTCACCGCGATGGTCGCCGGACTGGGCGGCGGCAAGTCGTTCCTCGGCGGCGGCATCGTCTACAAGACGCTGCGGGCCGGGGCGCACTGGACGATCCTCGACCCGTCCGGCCCGCTGTCGCGGCTGTGCGACCTGCCGGAGATCCGGCCGTACGCGCGGCCGATCAATCTGCTCAACGCCCAGCCGGGCATCCTCAACCCGTACCGCGTGGTCGCCGATCCGCTGATCGAGCACTTCATGGACGAGGAAGACCCGGAACGCTCGTGGCGGCGCGAAAAGGCGCTGGCCGGAGCGACCCGGCGGCGGCTGGTGCTCGACGTGCTCACCGGCGTGCTGCCGTACGAGGTGTCCCGGATGGCGCAGACCCGGATCGTGCTGCTGCGCGCGGTGCGTGCGGTCGGCGGCCGGTTCGACGCGGACCCGGGCCAGGTCATCGACGCGCTGCGGCGGGATTCGAGCGAGCACCACGAGCACGCGGTCGTGGTCGCGGACTTCCTCGACGAAATGCGCGAGCGGATGGCGCTGCTGATCCCGGAAACCGACGCGGACCCGTACTCCGAGACCCGCGACGACCGGATGACCGTGCTGACCATGGCGGGCCTGACCCTGCCCAAGGACGGCGTCCCGCGCGAGTACTGGACCGACGCAGAATCGCTCGGCGTGGAAATGCTGAACCTCGCGGCGTGGCTGACCCAGCGGTCGGTGTACGAGAAGCCGAAGGAACTGCGCAAGGGCGTCTGGATCGACGAGGCGTTCTTCCTCTCCGAGGTGCCGACCGGACGCGTGCTGATGAACCGGTTCGCGCGTGACTCGCGGAAATGGAACGTCCGGGTGCTGCTGTCGTCGCAGATCCCGGCGGACTTCCTGAAGATCCAGGGTTTCGTGGCGCTGCTGGACTCGGTGTTCGTCGGCAGGCTCGACGACGACGACGCCCAGGCCGACGCGCTGCGGCTGCTGAAGGTGCCGGTCGGCGTGGGCTACGAGCAGGTCGTCGCCGCTCTTGGCCGTCGCCCGGGAGCCCAGCGCGGGCTGGAACGCGACATGGAGCCCCGGCAGTTCATCTTCGGCGACGGCGCCGGCGGCGTGGAGCGCATCCGCGTCGACTTCTCCGGCCCGCATCTCGACCCGCTGCGCGCGGTCATGGACACCACCCCGGGCTCGCCCGACGCGCGCACGAAACCCGGCAGCGAACTCGTGGTACCCCACGAGGACGAGGCCAAGCCGTATGTCCCCGCCCCACCGGAGGACGACGAGCTGGAACACGACTTCGAACTCCAAGCGGAACTCGAGGTCGGTCTTGCCGACGAGCAGCTGCTGGGCTCGCCGGACCCGCTCGCGTCCGAGACCGGCGAGGTGGAGGGTGCAGTGCGCAACGGACGGCAGGAGGACCGGCACGCCCGCGCCGGCGGCAAGGGCGGCGGCACCGGCAGGGATGCCGCATGAACCCCGGTGATCCGGGCCGGCCCGCGCCGGCCGTGAGGAGGCCTGCGTGAACACCGTCTTCACGCTGGCGTTCGTCCTCGCGTTCGCCGCCGGCTGGCACGCGCTGCGCAAACGCGTCAAGGAGGGCCCGAAGCCGGGCGGCGGTCGGCCTAGCCGACGCGCGGCGTTGCTGGCCGTGGTGGCGGTGATCGGGCTGCAGACGGTGCTGTTCGCGCCTGCCGCCAATGCGGCGGCGTGCGGGGAATCGCCTAACCCGGAGCGCCCGGGCGCGGGCATGGTCGGCGCGCTCGACCCGCCCGAGGGGCACGGCGAACCCGGCAGCGCCTACATCGACTACAGCTACGCGGGAACGGTCTGGAACACCTATCAGACCAACTGCACCGCGCTTTCCGCGATCGCGTCCCCCAGTTCGACCATCGACACCTGGGCCGGGAACCAGCTGTTCAACGTCGGCAAGAACATCGTCGGCGCCACGAACTCGCTGCACTACACCGTCCTCGAGGGCGGATTGCTGAACCCGATCTACAACGCGGTGAAGTCGGGCGCGGAGAAGGTGTACAACAACATCTACGCGCAGCTGTTCGGCCTGGTCGCGCTCATCTTGTCGATCATGTTGTTCCGCAACATCTGGCGCGGTGACCTCGCCGGGGTCAGCAAACGGGCGCTCTACGCGATGGCGGGCGTCTGGCTGGCCGCTTCGTCGCTGGCGATGCTGAGATATTTCGATCCGATCGACAAAGCGATCGTCCAGACCACCACCAACATCCAGGCGGGATTCGTCGACTCGTCGCAGGACCGGATCGTCCGCGACATCCTGCCCACGGACCTGCACAACCAGGTCGTCTACGACAACTGGCTGCGCGGCGAGTTCGGTTCGCCCACCGCCCCGCAAGCCCAGCAATACGGCAAGCCGCTTTTGGACGCGCAGGCGTTCACCCGCGATCAGCTGGTGAACGGCGACGACGGCAAGCAGAATGTCGTCGACGCCAAAAAGGCCGCCTTCAAAGACATCTCCACCAAACTCGGCCCTGCCACCGGCTACTTCACCGGCGAGTCCGGCGGCCGCACCGGCGCGGGTTTCCTCGCCTTGGGCCAGAGCCTCGTCTACTCGCTCTTCCAGTTGCTGGCCAAGGCGTCCGTGCTGCTCGCGCAGGTGCTGATCCGCCTGTTCGCGCTCACCGCGCCGCTGATCGGTCTGGTCGCGCTGCTGAACCCGGAGATCCTGCGCCGCGTGCTCAAGGTCGCCGGCGGCATCGCGTTCAACCTAGTCGTGCTGTCGGTGCTGGCCGGCGTGCACGCGCTGCTGCTGCAGGCGATCTTCGCCGCGGGCGACGGGCTCAACCTGCTCACCAAGATGGTCCTCGCCGGGCTCATCACGGTGCTGTTGTTCCTGGTCGGACGGCCGGTGCGGCGGTTGTGGCAGATGGTCGAGATGTCGGTCAGCATGGTCGGCGCGGCGGTGCCGTCGCCGGGCGGCGGGCTGTTCTCTCGCTTCCGCCGGAAGAACGGGCCGACGCCGCAGGACGAGTTCTGGCAGAACGTCCGCGACACCGACGACGTCGTCGACGGCGAACAGCGCGGCCCGATCGGCGCGACCGTCGGCGGCGGCCGGTACCGGCCCGAGGCGGCGGTGTTCGCCAGCTCGCAGCGGCTCGACAACGGTTCCCGGGCCGCCCGGCCCGCCGCGGCCTGGTCCGGTGCTCCGTGGCCGGGCGCGGTCGGTCCCGCGCAGTCCGCAGCGGGCGCGCTGCCCGCGGGCGGCGGGGGCGGCGCGCCGGTGTTCGGCCAGTACCACCCGGTTGCCGGTGCGCCCGGCGACTACGTCATGGCGGGCGCGCGCTGGCCGGTGAAGGAAAGCCGCCAGGTCGACACGTCGCCGGTCGCCGACCGGCGGTGGAGCGACGAGCCGGAACCGGTGGTCGTGCCGTCCCGGATGGCCGCGCCGGACCGCGGGTACTCCGCCCCGGCCCCGGACCAGCCCGGGTTCACCGTGCCGGCTCAAGGCATCCGGGCCCAGCCGCGCCGGGTCGATCCCGAGGTCGTGGCCGGGAAACCGGTGTTCGTGCTGTACCGCCCGTCGCGCGGCATCGAGGTCCGCGACACCGACCAGGTCATGGGGCGGTGACCGATGCCGATCCGCACCAACCGCGGCCGGACCGCGGTCTACCGTCGTCTGTGGGGTTTCCCGCTTCGTTCGCCCCGGCACCTCGTGGGCACGCTGGTGTTCCTCGCGCTGGTGATCACCGCGCTGGGCATCGGCCTGCCGAAGGTGCTGGGCAAACCGGCGTCCGCGCAGCCGGGAGCGGCTCCGCCGAACTCGTCGGCCGGGCCGCACACCGGCGTCGCGGCCCCGGTGCCGAGCACTGAAACCCTCCCGACCCGGCTGTCGCAGCCGCTGGTCACCCCGACGTCCGCGCCGCCGAGCCCGGAGGCGGTGAACGTCGCGCGGCAGTGGGCGAACGCCTGGGTCCGCCATCCGGCGGGCATCTCGAACGCCGACTGGCTCAACGGGATGCGCGGGCTCACCACCGACGAGTACCTCCCCGTCATGTCCACTGTGGACCCCGCGAACATCCCCGCCACCAAGGTCACCGGCGATCCGGTGGTCGCGCAGTCCTATTCCAGTTCGGTCAAGGTCGTGGTCCCCACCGACGGTCCGAAACTCAGCATCACCGTGGTCAAATCCAACGCGGGATGGCGAGTGTCGGACTACGACCAGGCGAGCTGACCGTGAAGCTGGCCATTCTCGTCTCGGTGCTGATCGCCGCCGTTTTCGCCACGGTGCTCACCACCAACGTCGTGACGAAAGTCGTGAACGACCAGCAGCAGGCGGCGGCCGGCGGCATCGCGCTGACCTCGTGCGACGCCGCGATCGGCCCGACCCAGCCCGGCCAGCCCGAGCAGGGCGGTTCGGACGCCGCCGAACTCGACCAGGAGTCGCGCGGCACGGTTTCGCTCATCATCGCGATCGGCAAGCAGCGCAGCCTCGCGCCGCGCGCGTGGCAGGTCGCGATCCAGGCCGGGATGACCGAATCGCGGCTGCACAACGTGAATTACGGCGACCGCGACTCGCTCGGCATCTTCCAGATGCGTCCGTCGATGAACTGGGGCAGCGCGGCCCAGGTCACCGACCCGAACTACGCGATCAACAAATTCTTCGACGTCCTGCTCGGCGTCCCGGACTGGGAAAACCTGCGCCCCGGCGACGCCGCGCAGCGCGTCGAGCGGTCCGGCTTCCCGGATCGCTACCACCGCTGGGAGGCCATGGCGGCCACGCTGGTGCAGAACATGGGCCAGATCGCGGACGTGGTCGGCTGCGGGCAGGGCATGGGCGCCGCGCTGCCGCCGAGCCAGGCCGCCGCGCAGGCGATCAAGTTCGCGCTCGGCGAGCAGGGCAAGCCCTACATCTGGGGCGCGACCGGCCCGGACTCCTACGACTGTTCCGGCCTGATGCTGCGCGCCTACGAGTCGGCGGGCGTGATCCTGCCGCGCGTTTCGAAGGACCAATACAAGGCCGGCGCGATGCTGCCGGTGCGCGAAGCGCAGCCCGGCGACCTGATTTTCCTCGCCACCGATCCGGCCGACCCGACGACCATCCACCACGTCGCGATGTACCTGGGAGACGGCAAGATCGTCGAGGCCCAGCAGACCGGCGTCCCGGTGCACATCCGCCCGTTCTCGTTCGACGAGCGTCAAGTGGTGCCGCAGGCGGTGCGCCCCGGCGTCTAGCATGGGTGCGGGAGGCACCGGCTCTTGACCCGCGGGCGCCCAGCACCGCGGGTCCGGATTCACCCCGAAGTCGCGGCCTGTCCACGAGCACGTGGCCGCGCGCTGGCAGAGGATGGCACACGTGGCACGGAAATTCGGCAAGCGAGGCAAGTCAGGCCAAAGCGAGCCCCAGGACCCGGCGGCGCTGTTCGGCGCACCGCAGCCGCCGCGCCAGTCCGCGCACCCCGCGTCCAGCACCCCGCTGGCGGACCTGCTGAACCAGGGAATGCCCGGCGTGGACGGCGGGTACGTCGTCCTGCCGCGCTCCCTGGCGGAGGGCATGTCGCTGCCGTGGCAACAGCAAATGGCGGCTTTGCTGGCCCAGTTCCACGCGGAGCACGCCCGGTTGTCGTGGCCGGTGTACCGGGTTGTTCCGTCCCGCTACGAGCGGTTGGTCGATCTCGACGAGGAGCAGCTGGCCGAGGCTGGGTACCTCGTGGAGATGGACGCCGAGGGGGAGATGGTCTACCGGGAACGCAGCGGCCGGAAGGTCCAGGACCCGGACCGGACGACTGTGCTGGTGTCCTGCCTGGACCCGATCCCGCGCCCGGCCGCGGCCGGCCCGCCGCCTTCGGGGACGGAGCGACCGGTGGGGCCGTTGCCCGCGCCGGTGCCGATGAACATCGGACCGGCACCGGTGTGGCGGTCAGTTCCCCACGGGCCTGAGGAGGGGGCAGCTGGGCCGGTCAACGCTGGTCAGATGCCTCGTCCGCCGGAGGAGCCTCGCTCGGCCGCTGGTGCTGGGCCGGCAGCGAATCCTGAGCCGGTGACGAATGGCCAGGTCAAGGCACCGGAACCGCCTGCGCCGATCCCGCCCGTTGCGACGCCAGAACCGCCTGCGCGGGTCCCGTCAGCTGCTGTGGCGGAACCGCCTGCTCCGGTCCCGCCCGCTGCGATGGCGGAACCGCCGGTGCCGGTCGCGCCCGCTGACCAGGTTCCGGAGACCGCCAGCCCGGCCCCTGCGGCAGAGTCGCCCCAGCCTGATCCGGTGCCCGCAACTGACTCGGGCACGTCTGTCGAAGAGCCGATTCCTCCGCGCGACTCAGGCACCGTGGATTCCGCCCAGCCCGCAGTGGAAAAGGCGCCGCCAGCCGTTCCGGCACCGGCGAATCCGATCTCCGCGACGCCCACGGCTCCGGCTCCCGCTCAGCCGGTCGATCCGCAGTTGCAGGCGAGGCAGTCGTGGCAGCCGAAGCCGTACGTCCACGAGCCTCGGCAGCCCGCGCGTCCTGCGGAACCGTTGCCGTCGCAGGGAAATCCAGTGCACGGCCAGTCTTCTCAGCCGGGAGGGGGTCAGCCGCCGTACGTCGCTCCGCACGCGCCTCTTTCCGGGACGCCACAACAGGTTCCGGCGGCACCTCCTGCCGCGCCGGTCGCGGAGCAGCCGCCCGCGCCAAGCGCGCAACCGGCTTCGCCCGCACAGCAGCCTCCGGCGCAACCGCTTCCGCCGACTGCACCAGCAACGCAGCAACAGGCCCCGCCCGCACCTGCCCCGCAACAGACCGCGCCCGCACCTGCACCGCAACAGGCCGCGCCGGTGCAGCAGCCTGTCTCGCCACCGCCTCCGCCAGCGAACCCGCCTGCGCAGCAACCGCTTCCGCCCGCACCCAGCGCCCCACCGGCTCCGCCCGCGCAGCAATCCCCAGCGCAGCCGCAGGCAAACCCCTCCGGACCCGCGCAGCCGACCCCTCCCGCCGTGGGCACCCCGTTCCAGCTGCCGCAGCCCAGCGGCCGCCGACGTCCCGCCGAGACCGGGCCGGATGGGCGACCGCTGCCGGTTTTCCCCGGGCAGGAGACCGGTCCGTCCGGGCCGCCGCAGCCGTCGCGGACGTATCGGGAGGAGCCGCCGGTCTTTCCGGGCAAGGAATCAGCCGTCCCGCCGGTGCCGAAGCCGGACTACGGCGCCTCCTCCCCGGCGGACGACGCGGCCACCCCGCCGCGCGGCATCCCGGTTCCGGACAACCGCGGGTGGTTCGACGAGCACCCCGACCACGAGGACGACGGCCCGTCCGATTTCGGGCCCACCGGGCAGCCCACCGAGGTCCCGTTCCGCTGGCGCAAGTGAGCGGGCAAGTGTCAGGCTGAACCCATGTCTGACGACCCGAACCCGGACCAGGGCTGGTACTACAACACCCGGACCCACGAAGTCGAGCACCTGGAACGCAGCCGAGGAGTCGACCTCCTCGGCCCGTACCCGGACGAGGCCACGGCCCGCCGGGCGCTCGACATCGCGCGTGAGCGCACCCGCCAGGCCGATGCCGCCGACCGTTCTTGGGACGGCGAGTGATCGTTTGACGCTCTGAGCTGCGTCGGACGTTCGACCTCGCCCGCGAGCCCGGCGCGGCCGATCGCGCATGGGACGGCGCTGCGGGGTAGCAGAAAGCGGCCGACCGGACAGGTCAGTCCGGTCGGCCGCCTCGACCCCCCTAGGCAGGCAACCCGTCAGCTATCCCGCCACGAGAGCCGGATCCAGGACGAACTCCGGGTCCACCTGCTCCTCCAGATCCGCCCCGGCGCGTCCGTTTCCCCAAGCCCGAGCGTTCCGCAGGTGGAATTCCACCCCTTGCCGCTGGTACCGCGCCCAATCCCGTGGCGTCGCGTCCACCAGGTCCTGCATCGCGGCCAGCGTCGCCAGGTTCCGCGGCTCCAGCTCACCGATCGGCCGGGTCGTTCCGCGCTCGGCGGCCCGGACATGGCCGGAAGTCGTCATCCAGCCCAGCAGCGCCGAACCAAGCTGCGTGGTCAGAAAATCGACGTCGTCGCTGTCGGTGACCTTGTTCCCGACCGCGACCAGGTGAACCCCGAAGTCCCGCGCGTGATCCGCGTACTGACGGTAAACACCCACGCTGCGGAGGGTCGGTTCGCACACCAGGAAGGTCACGTCGAAGCGCGTGAACAGGCCTGAGGCGAACGCGTCGGCACCGGCGGTCATGTCCATCACGACGTACTCGTCCGTGCCGTCCACCAGGTGGTTCAGCAGCAGTTCCGCCGCACCGACCTTTGAGTGGTAGCAGGCGACACCCAGGTCATCCTCGTCGAATTTGCCGGTGACGCCCAGCCGGACGTCGCCCAGCGGGCGGAAGCAGGTGTCGAAGATGGGGTTGTCCTCGAAGGGGCGCACGAGCCGCGAGCCGCGGCCGGGCGGGGTGGTTTTGATCATCGCGTCGGCGGAGGCGATTCGCGGGTTGTCGCCGCGCAGGTAGTCCTTGATCAGCGGCATGTTCTCGCCGAGCGTCGGCCACGCCAGCGCCTGCTCTTCGGTCGCGCCTAGGGCCACCGCGAGGTGCTGGTTGATGTCGGCGTCGATGGCCAGCACCGGTTTGGCCGCACCGGCCAAGTACGAGACGAACAGCGACGAGAGCGTGGTTTTCCCGCTGCCGCCCTTGCCGACGAACGCGATCTTCACCGATCTGACCCCTTCTGAAAATGAAGACGGTTATCAATGCCAGGCAGGCTACACCCGACCGGCCCGCGCCCGAACGGGCGATCATCGGCGGTTCGGCGGGATAGTGTTGGACCGTGCCGCCACTCGTGCTGAGGACGCCAGCGTCGGGAGGGGACTTCGGTCGTCTCCGGGCGGAGTTCGCGCTGCCGGAGTCGTTCGGGCCCGCGGTGCTCGCGGAGGCCGAAACGGCGGTGCTCGATCCGCTCGCGTCGGCGGGCGGCCGCGAGGACGCCACCGACCTGCCGTTCGTCACGATCGATCCGCCCGGGTCCAAGGACCTCGACCAGGCGATGGTGATCGAACGACGCCGCAGCGGGTTCCGGGTGCAGTACGCGATCGCGGACCTGGCGGCGTTCGTGCCGCCGGGCGGAGCGCTGGATCACGAGGCACGGCGGCGCGGGCAGACGTTGTACCTCCCGGACGGCAACGTTCCGCTGCATCCGCCGGTGCTGTCCGAGGGCGCGGCCAGTCTGCTGCCGGGCGAGATCCGGCCCGCGGTGCTGTGGACCATCGACGTTGACGAGGCCGGGGAAATCGTCGCGACCCGGGTGCGGCGGGCGTTGGTGCGTTCGACCGAGCAGCTTGACTACGAAGGGGTTCAGTCGTCCCTTGACGCCGGGCGGCCGCATCCGTCGGTGGCGGCGTTGCCGGAGCTTGGCCGGTTGCGGCGCGGTCTCGCGGTGCAGCGCGGCGCGGTCGAGTTGCAGTTGCCGGAGCAAGAAATCAGCGGCGACATCGACGGCGGCTGGATTCTCGCGCGCCGACCGCGGACGGTGGTCGACGCATGGAACGCCGAGATCTCGTTGCTCACCGGGATGGCCGCGGCGCGAATCATGATCGACGCCGGGATCGGCGTGCTGCGGACGCTGCCTTCTCCGGAGCCGGACGCGGTGGAATGGCTGCGCCGGTCCGCGGCGGCAACCGGGTTGGCTTGGCCGGTCGAGCTGACGGTGTCCGAGTTCCTGTCTACTTTGGACCCGGGGCAGCCCGCGTCGATGGCGTTGTACGCGGACACCACCAGGCTCTTGCGGGGCGCGGGTTACACGGCCTTCGCCGGGGAATTGCCCGCGGTTACGACACACGCCGGGATCGGCGGGGCGTACGCGCATGTCACGGCACCGATTCGACGGCTGGTTGACCGGTTCGGCACGGAGGTGTGTTTAGCGGTGACGGCGGGGCGCGACGTGCCGGATTGGGTCCGCGAGGCGTTGTCTGAAGTACCGGCGCAGATGTCCGCTTCGGACAGTCTCGCCGCGCGGGTGGAGCGGGCGTGCATAGATCAGGTCGAGGCGTGGGTACTCGCTGAACATGTGGGTCACGAGTTCACCGCGGTGGTGCTGCGTGCGGAGGAGACGCGCGCGGAGATCCTGGTCGAGAATCCGCCGGTGATGGCGAAGTGCTCCGGCGAGAAGTTCCCGGAGGGCGAGCGGATCGCGGTGCGGCTGACCGAAGTGGACGTCGAGCAGCGGAAGGTGTCGTTCGAACGGGTATGAGGAACGCGGAACTGGTCGATGATCTCGGCGAGCCGGTGCCGATCGAGGGCCCGCCGCGGCGAGTGGTGTCGCTGGTGCCTTCGCTGACCGAGGCAGTGGAGGTCAGCGCGCCCGGGCGGCTGATCGGGGCGACGGATTACTGCACGCATCCGCCCGAGCTGGACGTGGAACGGGTCGGCGGGTCGAAGTATCCGAAGCTCGACCGGGTGCTGGCGCTCAAGCCGGATCTGGTGCTGGCGAATTCCGAGGAGAACCGGCCGGAGGACGTGGAAACCCTGCGCGCCAACGGGATTCCGGTGTTCGTCATGGCCGCGGCGGAGTCCGTGCCTGCCGCGCTGGGCTCGTTGCGGCGGATTTTCGGCCAGGTCTACGGCATTGACGAACCGGAATGGCTCGACACCGCGGACGAGCTGTGGCGCGAGGTGGAGCCGGTGCGGTATCGGGCGGTGATTCCGGTGTGGCGCAAGCCGTGGATCGTGCTGGGGCGCGACACCTTCGCCGGCGACGTGCTGCGCCGGGTCGGCATCGAGAACGTCTACTCAGGACACTCCGAGCGCTATCCCCGGCCGTCGCTGGAAGAACTCCAGAAGACCGGGGCCGACCTGGTCGTACTGCCCGACGAGCCGTACGAATTCACCCAGGACGACGGCCCCGGCTTCTTCCCGGAGATGCGCCCGGTGCTGATTTCCGGGCGCTACCTCACGTGGTACGGACCGTCCCTCGTGGACGCCTACGCGGCGCTCAGAGAGTCAGTCCAGTAAGGACAGTCACGCGCTCCTCGGTGAAGTCCGCCATCGCCGCGGCCGGGCCTTCCCGGCCGACGCCGGAGTCCTTCACCCCGCCGTACGGCATCTGGTCGGCGCGGAAGCTCGGCACGTCGCCGACCAGCACACCGCCCACCTTGAGCCGCGCGGACACGTCGAACGCCGTCGGCAGGTCGCGGGTGAAAACGCCGGTCTGCAAACCGAAGCGGGACGCGTTGATCCGCTCGACACCATCGTCCACAGAGGACACGCGAACCAGCGAGACCACCGGGCCGAACACCTCGTCCGCCATCACCGATGCGTCCTCGGGAGCTTCGGCGAGCACGGTCGGCTCCACCGTCGCGCCCTTGCGGCCACCACCGGCCAGCAGTTTGGCACCGGCGACCACCGCGTCGGTGACCCAGGATTCGACCCGCGAAGCGGCCGCCTCGTTGACCAGCGGGCCGACGTCGACGCCGTCTTCGCGCGGGTTTCCGGTGCGCAGCGCGGCAACCTGCTCGAGAACCTTCGCCTGCAGCTCGTCGTAGACGTCGGTGTGCGCGTACACCCGCTGCACCGAGATGCATGACTGTCCGGCCTGGTACATGGCGAACGTCGCGATCCGCTGCGCGGCGAAGTCCAGGTCAGTCCAATCCGGACAGACAAGAACCGCGCCGTTGCCGCCGAGCTCCAGTGCGACGTGCTTGCGCGGCACGCTGTCGCGGATGGCCCAGCCGACCGGCACCGAACCGGTGAACGACACGACCGGCAGCCGCGGGTCCTTGACCAGTTCGGCGGTCGCTTCGTTGCCCAGCGGCAGAATCGACCAGCTGCCCGCCGGAAGATCGGTCTCGGCAAGGATTTCGCCGAGCAGCAGTGCGGTCAGCGGCGTCGCCGGGGCTGGCTTGAGCACGATCGGCGCGCCGACCGCGATCGCCGGGGCGACCTTGTGCGCCACCAGGTTCAGCGGGAAGTTGAACGGCGTGATGCCCAGCACCGGACCGCGCGGCACGCGCCGGACGAGCGCGAGCCGTCCGGTGCCGCCGGGGTCGGTGTCGAGGCGCTGCAGGTCGCCGGAGAACCGGCGGGCCTCCTCGGACGCCCAGCGGAACGTCGACACCGCACGGCCGATCTCGCCGCGCGACCACTTCAGCGGCTTGCCCGATTCGGCGGTGATCAGCTGCGCGATCTCCTCCGCCCGCTCGGAAAGCCGCCGCGAGATGTGGTCCAGCGCGCCCGCGCGGACGTGCGCTGGCAGCGTCGCGTACTCGTCGGCGACGTCCGCCGCGGCCTGGACCGCGGTCTCCACATCGGACGGTCCGGGCAGGTAGTGCGAACCGGCTTCGGAACCGTCGAACGAATGCCGGACGACGGTCGTTTCGCTGCTGGTTACCGGCTTTCCGGCCACCCAGAACGGGAAAGTCACTTGCGGGCCTCCGTGCGGATCGCGTACTCGAGAACGGCCAGGCCTTCGTCGAGCAACTCGTTGGACAGGGACAGCGGGGGAAGCAGCCGGACGATGTTGCCGTAGGTGCCGCAGGTCAGCACCACGACGCCCTGCGCGTGACAGGCGGCGGCAATGCGCTTCGTGAGGTCGGCGTCCGGCTCGTTCGTGCCCGGCTTGACGAACTCGGCAGCCAGCATCGCGCCACGCCCGCGGACGTCGCCGATCACGCCGGTTTCCGTGGCCAGCGCCCGAAGTCGCGGCAGCACCAGTTCTTCGATGCGCTTCGCGGAACCGGTCAGGCCGTCGCCCCGCATGGTCTCGATCGCGCCCAGCGCGGCGGCGCAGGCGATCGGGTTGCCGCCGTAAGTGCCGCCGAGCCCGCCCGGGCCGACCGCGTCGAGCAGCTCCGCGCGCCCGGTCACCGCGGCGAGCGGCAGACCGCCGGCGATGCCCTTGGCCGTGCACACCAGGTCGGGGACGACGTCCTCGTGCTCCGAGGCGAACCAGTTTCCGGTGCGGCAGAAGCCGGTCTGCACCTCGTCGGCGACGAACACGACGCCGTTCGCCTTGCACCACGAGGAAATCGCGGGCAGGAAGCCGGGCGCGGGCTCGATGAACCCGCCCTCGCCCTGGATCGGTTCGAGCACGACGGCGGCGACCTGGTCGCCGCCGATCTGCTTCTCGATCCGGTCGATCGCCTGCCGCGCGGCCTCCGGGCCGGCCAGCCCGTCGCGGTACGGGTACGAGCCCGGCACGCGGTACACCTCGGGCGCGAACGGGCCGAAGCCGTGCTTGTAGGGCACCGATTTCGCGGTCATGCCCATGGTCAGGTTGGTGCGGCCGTGGTAGGCGTGGTCGAACACCACGACGGCCTGGCGGCCGGTGGCGGTGCGAGCGATCTTCACCGCGTTCTCGACGGCTTCGGCACCGGAGTTGAACAGCACCGACTTCTTCGCGTGGTCGCCCGGCGTCAGCTCGGCCAGCGCTTCGCAGACCTCCACGTAACCCTCGTACGGGGTCACCATGAAGCAGGTGTGGGTGAACAAGGAAGCCTGCTCGCGCACCCGGTCGACCACCTCGGGCGCGGAGTGCCCGACGCTCGTCACCGCGATCCCGGAACCGAAGTCGATCAGCACGTTGCCGTCGGCGTCGGTGAGCAGGCCGCCGCTGGCGGAGGTGATGTAGGCGGGCAGCGTGGACGCGACCCCGGCGGCGACCGCGTTCGCGCGGCGCTCCTGCAGCGCGCGGGAGACGGGCCCGGGGATCTCGGTCTGCAGCCTGCGCTGCCGGGGTGCCGGAGCCTGCGGCTCGGCGGCGGTGCTGGTGGTCACGGCGCTCCTACGTCGCGGGTCGTGAGTGCTGATCCCGGTTAGAACCGCGATAGGCACTCACGAGCTTTGAGTGGTTCGCCCCTCAGGATGGGGCCTGCGCCGCCCGCAGTCAGCTGGCCGTTCTGTCCAATTCGGCGGCTACACTTGGCCGTTATGGCACTCACCCTGCGCACCCTCGCCGCCGAACCCGCGCTCGGCCTGCGCGTGGTCGCGGGCGAGGCCGGGCTGGACCGCCCGATCGGCTGGGTGCACCCGACCGAGCTGACCGACCCGCAGAGCTTTCTCGAAGGCGGGGAACTGCTGCTCACGACCGGCCTGACGCTCTACAGCGCGACCTACGCGGCGTACATCCGACGGCTCGTTGACGCGAATGTCGCCGGGCTCGGCTTCGGCGTCGGCCTGAGCCACGCGAAGGTGCCGGACGCGTTGGTCGCGGTCGCCGACGAGGTCGGGTTGCCGGTGCTGGAGGTGCCGCGGAAGACGCCGTTCATCGCGATCACGCGCGCGGTGTCCCGGTCGGTCGCAGCTGACGAGTACGCCGCGACGGTGCGAATCGGCCGCGCCCAACAGGAGCTGACGAGGACCGCCGTCGGGCGCAGTGGCGCCGGGGGAGTGGTGCGGCGGCTCGCGCGGCTCATCGACGGTTGGGCCGTGCTGTACGACTCCGCCGGACGCGTGCGCGAGGCGTCCTCGGCCAAGGCGCGCAGTGTCGAGCTGGACGTCACCGGCCTTCGCGCGGGCACGCGCGTGGTGTCTCATGGCGACGACGAGGTCGTCATCCAGACTCTGCACACGCGGGGTGCGCTGGCGGTCGGTACCGCGGAACCGTTGGACAGTACCGGACAGCACATCGTCAACACGGCGGTCTCGCTGCTTTCCCTTGCCCTGGAACAGGATCGAGCACAGCGGCTTGCACTCTCCCAACTGCACACCGGGGTGCTGGAGCTGCTCGCGGCCGGGCACAACGAGCTGGCCCGCGAGGTCGTACCGGATCTTCCAGCGGAACCGTGGACGGTGCTGGCCGTAAAGGGGAGCAAAGCGGCTCGGAACACGCTGTACGAACGCCTGGAAACCCTTGCCGGGCAGGTGTTCGCCGCGCATCGCGGGGACAAGCTGATCGTGCTGGCGGAGAACGACGAGGTGAGCGCGATCGTCGCCGAGACCGGAGAATTCCACAGTGGACTATCCGCGGCGACGGAATTCCCGACCGCGCTGAGGCAGGCGGAAGAAGCGGCCGAGGCGGCACGGATCCAGCGCGTGCCGATGCTGCGATACGCCGACCACGCCGGGGCCGGGCTGCTCGGCCTGGTCGATCACCAAGCCGCGCAAGCGTTTTCCGACCAGCTCCTCGCGCCGGTGCGGGAGTTCGACCGCACCGGCCGCGGCGACCTGGAGGCATCCCTGCGCTGCTGGCTCGAACACCACGGCCACTGGGACCTCGCCGCGACGAAGCTCGGCGTGCACCGGCACACCTTGCGCAACCGGGTCACCAAAGCGGCCGAACTGCTGGGCCGGGACCTCGACGCACCAGGCGTCCGCGCCGAACTGTGGTTCGCCCTGCAGGTCAGGTCGTGACCAGCAGCGTGATCGGCGAATCCCCGCAGCGCCGCAACGTCATCCCGCCCGGTGCCGTATACGGTTCCGCGCCGGATGCCCACCAGGCAGGCACGTCGATCTCGCGCACCAGCGACCCGGTCGCCTTCCGCACGCTGTTCGACACGATCACGCGGCCCTGCGCGTTGAGCAACGCGGCGGTCCGGCCGAGCGCGCGAAGCCGGCGACTCACCGTGCGCTCGAACTCGCGCACATACACGTCCGCACCAACGACTCCGGCGAATTCCTCACCGCGCGTGACAGGCACGGTGAAGGTCAGCGTGTATTCGTCCGTGCAGAGATAGTCCACGTACGGCCCGTTGACGTGCCGCCGCCCGCTGTCGCGCGGGACGGTGAACCACGATTGCCGCGTGTAGTCAAGGAAATTAGGGCTCTCCGGATCGAGGCTGATGAACAGCTGTTCCGGCGCGCCGTCGTCGGTGCGGCACGAGGTCCACCACTCGAAGCCGAGTTCCTGATCAGCCAAGACATTCGGCGCGCTCACGAAGCCCGCGCCGACCACGAGGCCGCCGAGCGCCTCGATGACCTGCGGCCGGATCGTGTGCAGCGCTTCGGCGGACAGGTCGGCGCTTTCGCCGAGCAGCGTTTCGGCGGCGGCCAGAACTGGTTTCAGGCGCGCGAAAATCTCCTCGACGAGGGCGGAAACCTGGGTCACTACCTCTTCGCCGGTCAGCGTGTGGGTGTCGGTCACGATGCTCACCTCGTGATGCGGGTCATCGGAGCTTACGGCGTTTCGAGGGTCAGGTGCAGATCTGCGAGCCGATCAAGCGCGCCGAGAAGGTGTTCTTCGGTCAAGGCGCGCGCCCGATCGCCGTCGGCCGAGGCGATCGCGGTGACGATCGCCTGGTGCTCAGCGTAAGACCCACGGCAGGTTTCCTTGTCGCCGAGGGGCGCCCAGAGCAATACGCCGTGTTCGCTCTGCAGCTGAACTTCCTGGTTGGTGAGCCGCGGGGACTGTGCGGCGGCGGCGACTTCGAGGTGGAAGTGCCGCTCCGCGCGGGTCGCGTCGGGGCCGCTCGCGCCGAGGAGGTCTTCCGCGGTGAGCCGCAACCGTTCGAGATCTTCGGGGGTGCTGCGTTCGGCGGCGAGTTTCGCGGCCGAACCCGCGACGGCGAGGTAGTGGTCGCCGAAGTCGCGAAGTTCAGCCATTGAGACCAATCGCAGGCGTTCGGCCCACGAACTCTGCGCGGGCCAGTCCGGGGTGCGCACGAAACTGCCGCCGCCGCGTCCGCGCCGCGTTTCGACAAGGCCCTGCTGCCGCAGCACCGCGAGCGCCTCGCGCACGGTGACCGTGGAGACCCGGAACTGCGCGGCGAGTTCGGCCTCGCTCGGCAACTGTTCGGCGTCGTCGAGGAGACCGAGCGTGATGGCGTCGAAGAGCCGCGCCGCGACCGCCTCCGCGCGCCCCACCTGTTCCAGCGGGGCGAACATCGCCAGTCGTGCGCTGTTCGACATCTCCTTGCGCATCGTTGGTCCACCCGTCTCGGCATCCGTTGGAGCCAATCCTGCCCCAGGGCCTTGTCATTTGAAATATGGAGTTATATGTTTCATCCTGCCACGGAGAGTCAGGAGGCGCACGCGTGCAGGAGTTGAAGCACTACGTCGGCGGGACCTACGTCGACTCGCTGTCCGGAAAGGTCGCGGAAATCGTCGACCCGGTTACCGGCCGTGCGTACTGCACCGCGCCGGTGGCCGGCGCCGAGGACGTGGACCGCGCACTGAAGGTCGCCGCGGAAGCGTTCGAAAGCTGGCGCGAGACCACCCCCGCGCAGCGGCAGCTCGCACTGCTGAAGATCGCCGACGCGCTCGAGGCGCGCGGCGAGGAGATCATCCGCGTCGAAGCGCAGGACACCGGCAAGCCGTTCGCGCTGACCATGGAGGAGGAGCTGCCCGCGGTCATCGACCAGGTGCGCTTCTTCGCCGGTGCCGCGCGCGTGCTCGAAGGCCGGTCGGCCGGCGAGTACATGGAAGGCCACACGTCGTTCATCCGCCGCGAGCCGGTCGGTGTCTGCGCGCAGGTGACGCCCTGGAACTACCCGCTGATGATGGCGATCTGGAAGATCGCGCCGGCGCTCGCCGCTGGCAACACCATCGTGCTCAAGCCGTCCGACACCACGCCCGCTTCCACGCTGCTGCTCGCCGAGATCTGCGGCGAGCACCTGCCCGCGGGCGTGTTCAACGTGATCTGCGGCGACCGCGACACCGGACGTGCGTTGGTAGAGCACGACATTCCGGCGATGGTGTCGATCACCGGCTCGGTGCGAGCGGGCATCGAGGTCGCCGGTTCGGCGGCGCACGACGTCAAGCGCGTGCACCTCGAACTGGGCGGCAAGGCCCCGGTGATCGTGTTCCCGGACGCGGATCTCGAAGCCGCCGCCGAAGCCATTGCCGCGGCCGGGTATTTCAACGCGGGCCAGGACTGCACGGCCGCCACGCGCGTGCTGGTGCACGACGACGTGCACGACACTTTCGTCAACGCGCTCACCCGCCAGGCCGAGGCGAACAAGACCGGCACGGGCGACGACGTCGCCTTCGGCCCGCTCAACAACGAGGCACAGCTGGAAAAAGTCTCCGGCTTCATCGAACGGCTCCCGGAACACGCGACTGTCCACTGTGGAGGACGGCGTTCCGGCAACGAGGGCTATTTCTACGAGGCCACCGTGGTTTCCGGCGTCAAGCAGGACGACGAGATCATCCAGAACGAGGTCTTCGGCCCGGTCATCACCGTCCAGCGGTTCACTGAGGACGACGAAGCGCTCAAGCACGCCAACGGGGTTCCCTACGGCCTCGCTTCCTCGGTGTGGACCAAGGACCACCAGCGCGCCATGAAGTTCTCGGCGAAACTCGACTTCGGCTGCGTGTGGATCAACACGCACATTCCGCTCGTGGCCGAGATGCCGCACGGCGGGTTCAAGCGGTCCGGCTACGGCAAGGACCTCTCGCTGTACGGCCTCGAGGACTACACCCGCGTCAAGCACGTGATGAGTGCGCTGTAGCCGTCGTGACCAGATCCATGGGAAGGCCCGTCATGCCCCATCAAGCCCCCGCCGAGACCCGGCCGCCGGGAAGGCGTCCGCAGTCCGCGCAGCCGGCGATCCGGCTCACCGGACTGGAAAAGCACTTCGACAAGGTGCGTGCCGTGGACGGGGTCGACCTCGACATCCCGCCCGGCGAGTTCTTCTCGATGCTCGGCCCGTCCGGTTCCGGCAAGACCACCGTGCTGCGGATGATCGCCGGATTCGAACTGCCCACCGCGGGCACGATCGAACTCGAAGGCAAGGACGTGAGCCAGCTGGCTCCGTTCGACCGCGACGTCAACACGGTTTTCCAGGACTACGCGCTCTTCCCGCACATGACGGTGCAGCAGAACGTGGAGTACGGCCTGAAAGTCAAGCGGGTCGGGAAAGCCGAACGCCGGGACCGGGCGAAGGAAGCGCTGCGCACGGTGCGGCTGGAGGACTTCGGCGACCGGAAGCCGTCGCAGATGTCCGGTGGACAGCGACAGCGCGTCGCGCTCGCCCGCGCTCTCGTAAATCACCCGAAAGTGTTGCTTTTGGATGAACCCCTTGGCGCACTTGACCTGAAGCTGCGCCAAACCATGCAGGTCGAGCTCAAGCAGATCCAGCGCGAGGTCGGCATCACCTTCGTCTTCGTCACCCACGACCAGGACGAGGCGCTCACCATGAGCGACCGGATCGCCGTGTTCAACGCGGGCCGCATCGAACAGGTCGGTACTCCGGTCGAGATTTACGAACGCCCGGCAAGTGCTTTCGTAGCAGGGTTTGTCGGCACGTCGAACCTGCTCAGCGGCCGTAGCGCCGAGGCGGTGATCGGCAGGCCGGGCGTCTACAGCATCCGGCCGGAGAAGATCCGCATCGACGGAGACCTTGCGTCTCCGGCCGGTCCCGGAGAGACTTCTGCGACCGGTTCGGTCACGGATGTCGTTTATGCCGGTTCGACGGTGCGCTACGCTGTCGCGCTCGATGCCGGGGGCCAATTGTCCGTTGTCCGCCAGAACACCAGCGAGCCGACCGAGTTCGCCGACGGTCGCGTCCGCCTGCGCTGGCGCCGCGAACACAGTTTCCGGGTCCCCGAAGCCGGCTAGTTCCTCACGGGAAGGTTTCTCTCGCTATGAAGAACAGGAAGACGCTGCTCGCAGGGCTGTGCGGCGTGAGCCTCCTGCTCGCTGCCTGCGGCACCTCGGGCTCCGACTCCAAAGCGGGGTCGGCGCCAGGCGCACAGGGCTTCACTCCGCCGAAGCTGAACGCGCTGACGCAACTCGGCCAGCCGGAAGGCCAGCTGAACGTGCTCGCGTGGCCCGGTTACGCGGAAAACGGCTCGAACGACGCGAAGGTCAACTGGGTCACGCCGTTCGAGCAGCAGACCGGCTGCAAGGTCAACGTCAAGCCGTTCGGCACCTCGGACGAGGCCGTGACGCTGATGAAGACCGGGCAGTACGACGTGGTTTCGGCGTCCGGCGACGCCTCGCTGCGCCTGGTCGCCTCGGGCGACGTCGAGCCGGTCAACACCGCGCTCGTCCCGAACTACAACGACATTTACCCGTTCCTCAAGAACAAGTCGTGGAACAGCGTCAACAACGTCGCCTACGGCATCCCGCACGGCTGGGGCGCGAACGTCCTGGCCTACCGCACCGACAAGGTGCAGCCGGAGCCGAAGTCGTGGTCGCCGATGTTCGACGAGAAGTCGCAGTTCAAGGGCAAGGTCATCGCGTACGACTCGCCGATCTACATCGCCGACGCCGCGCTGTACCTGATGGCGCACCAGCCTGACCTGGGCATCAAGAACCCGTATGCCTTGGACGACAAGCAGTTCAAGGCGGCCACGGACCTGCTGAAGAAGCAGCGCCCGCTGGTCGAGGAGTACTGGTCGGACTACCTCAAGGAAACGCAGTCGCTCAAGAGCGGCGACGGCGTGATCGGCACGGCCTGGCAGGTGACGGTGAACCTCGCGAAGAGCGAGGGCGCGCCGATCGCGGCCACGGTGCCGAGCGAAGGTGCGACCGGCTGGTCGGACACCTGGATGGTGTCCGCGAAGTCGCAGCACAAGACGTGTGCGTACAAGTGGATGGACTACATCACGAGCCCCAAGGTGAACGCCCAGGTCGCCGAATACTTCGGTGAGGCCCCGGCGAACTCCAAGGCCTGTGCGGAGTTCAAGGACAAGTCGCTGTGCGACACCTACCACGCCAACGACGCCGCGTACGCCGCCAAGATCCAGTACTGGACCACGCCGATCCCGCAGTGCCTCGACGGCCGCACGGACGTCAAGTGCAAGGACTACGGCGACTGGACCCGGGCCTGGACCGAGATCAAGGGTTGATGTGACCCTCGCGGATGCCGGTTCCCACCGCGCCGGCATCCGTGAGTCCGCCGGGGGTTGCGGGCCCTCCCCAATGTTCCCGCAGCCCCCGGCTTTTCTCCCTTCCGCACCCGAAAGCGCTAAGACATGACCGCCGTGAGCCCGCCGAGTCACCGCATCTCGGCTTTCTTCCACCGCAAACCCAAGCTGCGCCTCGGACTTCTCCTCACCGCGCCGATGCTCTGGCTCGGCCTGGCCTACCTCGGCGCGCTCGCCGCCCTCTTCATCACGGCCTTCTGGTCCACCGACGTCTTCACCGGCAAGGTGGTCACCGACTGGTCCTTCGACAACTTCGTCACTCTTTTCAGTGATTCCGTTTATCGCACGATCACGTTCCGCACCGTCGGCATCGCGTTGCTGGTGACCGTGATCGACGCGGTGATCGCGTTCCCGATGGCCTTCGCCATGGCCAAGCTCGCGTCGCCGCGGGCGCAGCGCTTGCTGGTGATCATGGTGATGACGCCGCTGTGGGCGAGCTACCTGGTGAAGGCGTACGCGTGGCGGACTCTGTTGTCCGGCAACGGAGTGCTGAACTGGCTGCTGGACCCGCTCGGCCTGTCCGGGCCGGGTTACGGCGTCACCGCGACCGTGATCACGCTGTCCTACCTCTGGCTGCCGTACATGATCCTGCCGATCTACGCGGGCCTGGAAAAGCTTCCGACGTCCCTGGTGGACGCTTCCGGCGACCTCGGCGCGAAATCGTTCCGCACGTTCCGTTCGGTGATCCTGCCGCTGACGTTCCCGGCGATCGTCGCCGGTTCGATCTTCACCTTCTCGCTGTCGCTCGGCGACTACATCGCGGTGAAGATCGTCGGCGGCACTTCGCAGATGCTCGGCAACGTCGTGTACGACAACATCGGCGCGGCCAACAACCTGCCGTTCGCCGCGACCGTCGCGACGGTTCCGGTCGTGATCATGCTCGTCTACCTGGCCGCGGTGCGTCGCACCGGTGCGCTGGACAACCTCTAGGAGACCGCCGTGCGGATGTCGAAACCCGCCCGGGTGCTGTTGTGGACCGCACTCGGCGCCGGATTCGCGGTGATCTATTTCCCGCTGCTGGTGGTCCTGCTGAACTCGGTCAACGCCGACACCACGTTCGGCTGGCCGCCCAAGAGCTTCACTCTCGAATGGTGGGGCCGGGCGATCACCAACGAGGGCGCCCTGCACGCCTTGTGGACCAGCGTCATCGCCGGGCTTTCGGCGACCGCGATCGCGTTGGTGCTCGGCACGATGGCCGCGTTCGCGTTGCAGAAGTACCGGTTCTTCGGGCGCAACTCGTTGTCGCTGCTGGTGATCCTGCCGATCGCGCTGCCCGGCATCGTCACCGGTATCGCGCTGAACAACGCGTTCCGGACGATCTTCGGCCTTGACCTCGGCCTGATGACGGCGATCGTCGCGCACGCCACGTTCTGCATCGTGGTGGTGTTCAACAACGTGGTCGCCCGGTTGCGCCGGATGGGCGGGAACCTGGAAGAAGCGTCGATGGACCTCGGCGCGGACGGCATGACGACGTTCCGCCTGGTGACCTTCCCGATGCTGCGATCCGCTTTGCTGGCAGGCGGTTTGCTCGCGTTCGCGTTGTCGTTCGACGAGATCATCGTGACGACGTTCACGCTCGGCACGGGCATGGAAACGCTGCCGATCTGGATCTACAACAACCTGTTCCGCCCGAACCAGGCCCCGGTGGTCAACGTGGTGGCGGCGGTGCTGATCATCGTGTCGACGGTGCCGGTTTACCTGGCACAGCGGCTTTCCGGCGGCGACAGCTCCAGCGGCGGCCGGATCTAATCCGATTGCCACAACGGGCAGACAGCTTGCACAGTGCCGCCATGGATCTGCGTGATCATGGCGGCACTGGCGCGCCGGTCGTCCTGCTGCACGGTGGCGGGGGCCGGACAAGGCACGACTGGGACCACCTAGTCCCGCTCCTGCCCGAGTTCCGGATCGTCGCGTACACCTTCCGGCCGGGTCCCTGGAACTGGCGGACAGCGTTGGCTGATCTCGCCGACGTCGTCCGGCACTTCGGCCTCGACCGGCCCGCGGTGGTCGGACACTCGCTCGGCGGCATGCTGGCGGCGCTGTGGGCCGCCGAGCATCCCGAATGCCCGCTCGCGGTCAACCTCGACGGGCACACGAATCCCACCGGCCCGATACTGCGCGGCTTCGTCGACGAACAGGTCCGGCTGTCCGAGGATCCTGATCTGGGCGCGCTGATCGCGGCGTTCGACGAACTCGACCTGATCGCGACTTACCGGGCCACGCGGTGCCCGTTGGTGGTCGTCTCCTCGATGCGGCCGGACGCCGAGATGATGCTCCCCGAGGATGTCGGTGTCGCGTTCGCCCAGTACCGCAAGGAATTCGGCGAACTGCTCGATGCCGCGGCCGCGGACACTCCGCTGCTTTCCTTGCGGGAGACGGACACCGGACACGATGTGCACTTCGAAGCGCCGGAGGAGGTCGCCGGCCTGATCCGCGCCGGCCTGGCTACCGAAACCGGTCCGTCGCCTCGCGCAGCGCGGGAATCACGCCGGGATCGCTGACCGCGTGCCCGGCACTCTCGACCAGCTTCAACTCGGACCCAGGCCAAGCCCGATGCAACTGGTGCGCCGTGATCGGCGGGCACACCGCGTCGTAACGTCCTTGTACCAAGACTCCGGGGATCCCGGCGAGGTTCCCGGCATCCCTGATCAACTGGCCCTCTTCCAGCCACGCGCCGTGCTGGAAGTAGTGCACCGCGAGGCGAGCGAACGCCAGTGCGAACCGCGGATTCGCGTATTGCTCCACAAAGGACTTCTGCGGCAGCAACGCCACCGTCGCGCCTTCCCAGACGCTCCAAGCGATCGCAGCCCGCTCGCGGACCGCGGGATCAGGGGAGTGCAACAGCTCGGCATACCCGGCGAGCGGGTCTTCCGTGTTGTCCAGCGGCTCCAGGAAAGCGTCCCACTCCACTGGGAAGAGATTCGCCGCACCGCCCCGGTAAAGCCAGTCCAGTTCCCGCTGCCGCACAGTGAAAATCCCGCGCAACACCATCTCGGACACCCGCGACGGATGGGTTTCCGCGTAAGCCAGCGCAAGCGTCGAACCCCACGACCCGCCGAATAACTGCCACCGCTCGATGTTCAGCCGTTCGCGCAGCAACTCCATGTCGGACACCAAGTGCCACAACGTGTTCGCCGACAAGTCGTCGTCGCCCGCGTTGGGCGTGCTGCGACCCGCGCCGCGCTGGTCGAACAGGATGATCCGGTACGCCTCGGGATCGAAGTGCCGCCGGGTCATCGGGGAGACGCCGCTTCCCGGCCCGCCGTGCAGCACCACCACCGGTTTCCCCTGCGGGTTCCCGGCTTCCTGGCAGTAGATCCGGTGCCCGTCGCCGACGTCCAGCATTCCGTCGGCGCGCACCGGGATCGGCGGGTAAAGCTCGTCCATGCCGGACACTCTTCCCGAAGGCTTCCGGCTCCCCGAAAGGAGGGTGGGGGCCCGCCCCCGCCGCCGGGCTGAGCGGGCCCCCGTCTGTGATCGCGGTCAGCAGCCTGGTGTCGCGGCTACGTTCGCGAAGCCCTTCCCGGCGTTGGCCACTTTGTTGCTGGCGCAGACCTTGTTCCCGGTGGCCGCCTTGACCACGTAGAAACCGTAGGCCGAGGGCGCCTGCACGTCCGCGGTGTTGTCCGAGAAGGTGTTGTTCTGGCCCCAGCCGTCGACCTGCACGTGGACCTCGAACGACCCGTAGGTCGCGTCGTGCACGAAGACCTTGCTGCCCTTGTTGCCGGTGACCAGGTATCCGTTGCCCTTCACGTCGACCCAGCTGTCGGCGTAGTTCTCGCCGCTCTGGCCGGTGCCGTCGAAGGTGTTGCCGCGCAGTTCGCCGCCGGTGGTGCCTTCCTTGACGTCGATCGACTCCGCGCGCACGTTGGGCCCGATCTTGTTGCCGATCGCCTTGTTGCGGTCGCTGTGGTCGGGCTGCCCGTTCGGCCAGTTGCTGGTGGCCGAGCCGAAGTAGATGCCTTCGCCGAAACCGCCGTTTTCCTTGCCGGTGTCGGAGATTTCGGAGTTCTGCACGACGTTGTCGCTGCTGCCGTGCTGGAAGTGGATGCCCTCGTTGCCGATGCCGGTCACCTTGAGCCCGTCCACCAGCGTGTGGTTGACGCCGAGCGCCATCACGCCTTTCTGGCCGCCGGTGACGGTGAAGCCGGAGAGCGTCCAGTAGCTGCCGGTCAGTTCGATGGTGCGGCCGCCGGACGCCTGCACGACCGCGCTGCGCGGGCCGGTCAGGGTGATCCGGCCGGAGTCGGTGCCGTTGGCGGCGGCCTTGAAATTGCCGGTGTAGGTGGTGTTCGCGGCCAGCTGGATCGTGGTGCCCGGCTTGGCCGAGGCCAGCGCCGTCTTCAGCTCGGCGGAGTTCTTGACCGGGACGGTCCCGGCGGACGCCGCGGGTGTGGCGAGTGCGAGCAGTGCTGCGGCTCCGGCAGTTGCTGCCAGAACCCGATCGCGGACACGCATTCCAACCCTCCTCGTCGAGGCTCGATGACTTCGGATGCGGCGTGCGCTCACGCTATGACATCGAGAGAACACTGGTCAAGTACATGATTGATGTTCATGGATGTGAACAGAATGAACAAAGGATGGCCGGAAAGTGTCGCCTGCGACTGTTCCCGCCCGGCTTGCTCGGAGTTAACCCGGTCCTCGGTAGCTTTTCCGCGGAATGCCCGAACTGCGGCGAGAAAGGCCCGTGAATGTCCGCGGTCAGCTACCTCGAGTCCATTGTCGTCGGCGCTTTGCAAGGCGTGTCGGAATTGTTTCCGGTGTCCAGTCTCGGACACAGCGTCCTGTTGCCGGCGCTCGTCGGCGGAAGCTGGGGCCGCGACCTGAGCATCGGGAAGGACTCGCCGTATCTCGCGGTGCTGGTGGCGATGCACGTCGCCACCGCGATCGCGCTGATCCTCTTCTTCCGCCGCGACTGGGTGCGCATCGTCACCGGCCTGTGGACATCGATCCGCCGCCGCGAGGTCCGCACGGCCGATCAGCGGCTCGCATGGCTGCTCATCCTCGCGACGATCCCGGTCGGGATCGCCGGGCTGCTGCTGGAAAGCCTGCTGCGCGACGTGCTCGGCAAGCCGGTGCCGTCGGCGATCTTCCTCGCGCTCAACGGCGGGGTGCTCTACGCCGCGGAGAAGTTCTCCCGGAAGCCCAAGACGGCGGTCGCGCGCGAGGAGGAGACCATCGACTTCAGCGCCGAGGAGACGATGGTGATGCGCGCGGTGACCGTCGACGAGGCGACCGACGTCCGGCTGTCGAAGCTGAGCGTGAAGGAAGCCGTGCTCATCGGTTCGGCGCAGATTTTGGCTCTGCTGCCCGGGATCAGCCGCTCCGGCATCACCATGGTGGCCGGTCTGCGCCGCGGTCTCGACCACGAGGACGCCGCCCGGTTTGCCTGGCTGCTCGCGACGCCGGTGATCCTCGCCGCGGGCGCGTTGAAGATGCCGTCGCTGTTCACGCCGGAGAACAAGCCGTCGCTCGGCCCGGCTCTGGTCGGCAGCGTGGTGGCGTTCGTGGCGTCCTACATTTCTGTCCGTTTTCTGACGAAATACTTTGAAACGCGCACCTTGACCCCCTTCGCCATCTACTGCGCGGTCGCCGGAATCGGCAGTCTGATCTTCTTCGCGGTGTCAGGGGCGGCGTAGGGCGCAATTTCGCCGGGTGCACACTGAACGCATCGAAATCGTGCCTGACCTGCCGCCGCTGAGCGGATCGACGTTGTTCACGGCCTGGACCTTGGACGTCCCGGCCGTGGTCGTCGCGCTCGCGCTCGGCGTCGGCTACGTCGTGGCGGCACGCCGTCAGGAGTGGTCAGCGGGCCGGACCACAGCGTTCCTCTCCGGGCTGGCCACGCTCATCCTCGTCACATGCTCGTTCCTGGGCGTGTACGACACGACGCTGTTCTGGGTCCGCGCGACGCAGAACACCGTCCTGCTGATGGTCACTCCGTTGCTGCTCGCGTTAGGCGCGCCAGTGACGCTCCTGATGCGCACCGTGCCGCCCAGGGTCGCCACGTGGTTGCGTACGCACGGCCGTGGCAGCTTCGCGCAGTTCATCACGTTCCCGCTGTGCGTCACCGTGGTGCTGATCGCGCCGTTCCTGCTCATCTACCTCACGCCGCTGTACGAGCTTTCGCTCGACTCAGCGGTCGTCGGCGGCCTCGTGCGCGTGGCGCTCGTGCTGGCTGGCTTCCTGTACTTCTACAGCCGCGTGCAGCTCGACCCGACGCCGCGCAACGGCTCGCACCTGGTGTCCGTGTGGATCTCGTTCACCGAAGTGGTCTTCGACGGCGCGCTCGGCCTCGTGCTGTGGCTTGGCCCGCTGCTCGCGCCCGCGCACTACGACGCGGTGCACCGCGACTGGGGACCGGACCGGCGCACGGACCAGATCATCGGTGCCGGCGTGCTGTGGATCGGCGGAGACGTCGCCGGGCTGCCGTTCGTCGGCGCGCTCTTCATCAGGTGGGCCCGCGACGACGAAAAACGGGCGAAACGGCTCGACCGGAAACTGGACGAGGAGGCAGCGGCAGGCGAAGCACCGGCGAAGGGATTGTGGTGGGAAAACGATCCGGAACTCGCCGAACGGTTCCGCCGCTCGTGAGTGCTGATCACGGTTCTAACCGCGAACAGCACTCACGAGGCAGCAGCTCAGTGGAACGCGTGTTCAGGTGCGGGGAACTCGCCGCGCCGGACGTCCTCGGCGAACGCCGTCGCGGCGCTCTGCAGCACCCCGGCGACATCGGCGTACCGCTTCACGAACCGCGGCGCCTTGCCGCGGCGCAGCCCGGCCATGTCCTGCCAGACCAGCACCTGGGCGTCGCAGTCCGGACCGGCTCCGATGCCGACCGTCGGGATCTGCAGCTCGTGCGTGACGCGCTTGGCCGCCTCGGCGGGCACCATCTCCATCACGACCGCGAACGCGCCGGCTTCCTGCAGGGCCAGCGCGTCGGCGAGCAGCTTCTCCGCCGCTTCGCCGCGCCCCTGCACCCGGTAGCCGCCGAGGTTGTGCTCGCTCTGCGGGGTGAAGCCGATGTGGCCCATGACCGGGATCCCGGCCGAGGTGAGCGCCTCGACGTGCGGCGCGAACCGGTGCCCGCCCTCAAGCTTGACGGCGTGCGCGCGGCCTTCCTTCATGAACCGAACGGACGTGGCCAGCGCCTGCTCCGGCGACAGCTGGTAGGAGCCGAACGGCAGATCGGCCACCACGAGCGCGCGTTTGGCCGCCCTGGTGACCGAGCGGACCAGCGGGAGCAGCTCGTCGACCGTGACCGGGAGCGACGTGTCGTAACCGAACACGTTGTTCGCCGCGGAGTCGCCGACCAGCAGCACGGGGATGCCTGCTTCGTCGAAAAGCTCGGCGGTATACATGTCGTACGCGGTGAGCATCGGCCACGGTTCGCCGCGGTCCTTCAGCTCGCGCAGATGGTGGATCCGGACTTTTCGCGGCTTCGCCGGACCGGCGCCGCTCGCGGGTCCGGTTCCGTAAGGGGCGGCCACCTCGCCGGCGGCGCCATCGGGTTGGGCAGACTGGGCAGACATCGTCGTCGACCGTCCTTCCCTCGAGGCCTCGCGGAGGTCCCCGGGTCGTGGAGTCAGTACCGGACACAGCCTGACACGCGCGCGGAAGGGCCCCAAGGTCGTGCGACCAGCTTCACACGGCCGGGTAGCGACAACCGTTTTGCCTCCTGTGACGTCTTGATAGGCACCGGACCGATATGCGCCCGGTGGTGAGAAAGTCCGGCGCCTCCCTCGACGGAGCGGCTGCGCCGCAAGAAAGCCCGGCTACCGCCCCACCACCTCCCTCAACGGAGCGGCGGAGCCGCACGGAAAGGATCCAATGGGAACCCCAGTGAGCGCCCGCCCGCGCAGCCTTGGCTGGAAGGCGCGCGCCGGCGGTCTCGTGGCCACTGTCGTCCAGCTCGCGGCGATCTTTTCGATCGTGCTGCTGCTCGCCGGCGGACGGCACGGGCACCTGCTGAACGGCATCGACATGGCGTTCGGCGCGGTGAGCGTGCCGACCAGTTCGAGCCTGGTGATCGTGCTGCTGCTGGTCGTGCTCGGCGCGGCGCTGCGCAGGCGCAAGAAGGCCGCGCTGTACGTGCTCGTGCTGTTCCAGGTCGCGGGCCTGGTCACCACGCTGGTCCTGCAGGCGCTGCTGCTGTGGGCTCCCGACCTGCTGACTCTCACCGCCCGGCAGATGCGGCACATCCCGACGCAGGTGGGCGCGCTCGCGGTGGCCGACGCCATCTCGATCCTGCTGATCGTGTTCCTGCTGTCGCTGCGGCCCGCGTTCCCCGCCCGGCTCGCCCCCGGTGCCTGGTGGAACGGCCTTTCCGTGCTGTTCATCGGGTTCCTCGCGGTGATCGTGTGCGGCTGGGCACTCACCGAGGTATTCCCGGGCAGCCTTGGCGACGCGTGGGAGCGGTTCGCCTGGGTGGTCAACCACGCGACCGGCGAGAACTTGCAGTTGCGCCGCATCGGCGTCGGCGAAGGCCCGGCGTGGATCGACGTCGTCCTCGACCTCGGCGCGACCTTCGTGTCCACTGCCGCGCTGTACACGCTCTTCCGCGGCGTACGCAGCCGTCGCATTCGGACAGACGACGAAGAACTGCAGCTGCGCCGTCTGCTGGGCGAGTTCGGCGAAGACGACTCTCTCGGTTACTTCGCCACGCGTCGCGACAAGAGCGTCATGTTCGCGCCCAACGGCCGCGCCGCGGTGACGTACCGCGTGCTCGCCGGCACCACAGTGGCGAGCGCGGACCCGATCGGCGACCCCGACGCGTGGCCGGACGCGGTGCAGGCGTGGCTCCACGAAGCGCGTACGTACGGCTGGACGCCAGGCGTACTCGGTGCGAGCGAGAAGGGCGCGAAGGTGTACGCCGCGGCAGGGCTGCGCGCGCTGCAGATCGGCGACGAAGCGGTCCTCGACGTCCGAGAGTTCTCGCTTACCGGGCCTGAGCGAAAGTCCGTGCGACAGGCGGTGAAGCGGATTCAGCGCGCCGGGTACACCGCGCAGGTCCGTCGGCACAGCGAGATCCCCGAAGACGAGATGGTGCAGCTGCTGGCACGCGCGCAGCAGTGGCGCGTCGACGAGACCGAGCGCGGCTTCTCGATGGCGCTCGGCCGTCTCGGCGACCCGAGCGACGGTCGCAGCGTGATGGTCGAGGCGTACGACGCGCGCGGCGAACTGCGCGGCCTGCTGTCGTTCGTGCCGTGGGGCCGACGGGGCCTCTCGCTCGACTTGATGCGCCGTGACCGGGACGCCGAAAACGGGCTCAACGAGTTCATGGTCGCCGAGGTCGTCGCGGCCGCGCAGCACGTCGGCGCGCAGCGGATCTCGCTGAACTTCGCGATGTTCCGCGCGGTGTTCTCCGAAGGCGAGCGCATCGGCGCCGGGCCGGTGCTGCGCGCGTGGCGCGCGGTGCTCGGCCTCGCGTCGCGGTTCTTCCAGCTGGAATCGCTGTACCGGTCCAACGCCAAGTACGGCCCGGAGTGGGAACCGCGGTTCCTCTGCTACTCCTCGGCGCGGCGGCTCCCGCGGGTCGGCATCGTCGCGGGCGCGCTGGAGGGCTTCGTGCCCACCGGACGCGCGCGTTCGCTGCGGCTGGAGAACGTGGGGGAGGACTTCGTCGCGCAGGTCCGGCGCATCGACGAGGAAGCGGCGCAGGTCGTGCCGCGGCCCAAGCGGCGTCCGGAACAGGTGCGCGTGCGAGTGGCCAAAGTGGACAAACTGCGGGAGCTCGGGGTGGATCCGTACCCCGTCGGCTTCTCCCGCGAAGACCACCTCGGCGACATCGTGCACACGTTTTCCGGACTGGAACCCGATTCCCACACCGGAAAACGCGTCCGGGTAGCCGGGCGAGTGCTCGCCCTGCGCACCCTCGGCGGCCTGTGTTTCGCGCGGATCAAGGACTTCTCCGGCGAACTGCAGCTGATGCTCGACGCGAAGGTCCTCGACCTGACCGGGTGGCGAACCGGCGTAGACCTGGGCGACCACGTCGGCGTGAGCGGCGAGGTAATCACGTCCCGCCGGGGCGAGCTGTCCGTGCTCGTGGACGAGTGGACCGTCACCGCGAAGTGCCTGCATCCGTTGCCGGACAAGCGAAAGGGCCTCACCGACCCGGAGACGCGAGTACGCCAGCGTTACCTGGACCTTGCGGTCAACCCTGACTCCGCGAACATGCTCCGCCTGCGCTCGACGGTCGTCCGTGCCGTCCGCGAACGCCTCCACCAAGGCGACTTCCTCGAAGTCGAAACCCCGATGCTGCAGACCATCCACGGCGGCGCCAACGCACGGCCGTTCGTCACGCACATCAACGCGTACGACATGCGGATGTATCTGCGGATCGCTCCGGAGCTTTACCTGAAGCGCCTGTGCGTGGCCGGCGTCGAGCGGGTCTTCGAGCTGAACCGGAACTTCCGGAACGAGGGCGTGGACGCGACCCACAACCCGGAATTCACGATGCTGGAGGCGTACCAGGCGTACGCGGACTACAACGCCATGCGCCACCTGATGCGCGACCTGATCCAGCACGCCGCCGAAGCCGCGTACGGCGCACAGATCGTGCGACGCCCCGACGCCAACGGCCGCGTCGTCGAACACGACATCTCCGGCGACTGGCCGGTGATCCCCGTGCATAAGGCCGTGTCGGACGCTCTAGGCGAGGAAATCGACTCCCACACGCCCATCGCCACTTTGCGGAAGCTGTGCGCCGCCGCCGGAGTCCCGGTGCCCGAGGAAGCCAGCGCGGGCGACCTGGTCCTGAAGGCGCACGAGCACCTGGTGGAGGGCTCGACGGTCCTGCCGACCTTCTACACGGACTACCCGACCGAGGTCTCCCCGCTGACCCGCCAGCACCGCACGGACCCGCTCCTGGCCGAACGCTGGGACCTAATCGCGTTCGGCTCGGAAGTCGGGACTGCGTACACGGAGCTGACCGACCCGCTAGAGCAGCGTCGCCGCTTGGAGGCACAGTCGTTGCGCGCGGCGAGCGGCGATGTCGAGGCGATGGAGCTGGACGAGGACTTCCTGCTCGCTCTGGAACACGGAATGCCGCCGACCGGCGGTCTGGGGCTCGGGGTGGACCGGCTGCTGATGATGCTGAGCGGAACGTCCATTCGGCAGACGGTGCTTTTCCCGTTCGTCCGTCCGCAGGGGTGAGGCCGGATTCGGTGGTGCCGGGGCTTTCTGCCTCGGCACCACGTCGGGGGAGACGGCCACTGCTCCGGATCTCCCCGCCAGGCGGAGCTGACGTCTGGCGGGCTTGGTCTGCTTGACTCCGACTCGCTCTCGCACGGAGTTGGACGGGGGCTGATGCAGTGCTTTGCAGCCGTGAGCCGTGTCGGCAGTTGAAGACACCGCGCCACTGTTCGCCGAAATCCGCAGTCGCCAGAACTCCTGCTTCCGCTGGCTCGCAGATGCCGGCACTCGCCGACATGCCCCAGCGGTCCGCCCTTGGCCACCGGTGTCAGCGACTGCAGACGTAGTGCCCGGCCAGCCACCCGAAGAATTCGTGGTCGTAGTCGCCTCGCCGCTGCCGTCGGCCCCGCCGATGTCGGCAGCTGGAGACACGCGACTGCCATTCGCACACGACCCGTGGCCTGGCACACCACGTGGAGATCATCGCCCTCGGCCAGCCGCCCAGTCCATCCCCGTGACCAGCCGTCCCGGTGCCTTCCGCGGCCAGCCGCCTCAAGCCCCGCAGTCGTCCGGCTTCGCCGCCCCTGTCCTCCCCGGTGACCAGCCGCTGTCCCGGTGCCTTCCGCGGCCAGCCATCTCAAGCCCCGCAGTCGTCCGGCTTCGCCGCCCCTGTCCTCCCCGGTGACCAGCCGCTGTCCCGGTGCCTTCCGCGGCCAGCCATCTCAAATCCCGCAGTCGTCCGGCTTCGCCGCCCCTGTCCTCCCCGGTGACCAGCCGCCGTCCCGGTGCCTTCCGCGGCCAGCCGCCTCAAGCCCCGCAGTCGTCCGGCTTCGCCGCCCCTGTCTTCCCCGGTGACCAGCCGCGGTCCCGGTGCCTTCCGCGGCCAGCCGCCTCAAGCCCGGCAGCCGTCCGGCCTCTCCGCCCCTGTCCTCCCACCACGCCGAGCCGCCCCGCGGTGTCCCCTCCCTGCTCCCGCCCTCGTCTCCGCGATCCCCGGCCAAGTCCTGAACGTCCTTCACGTTCGAGGCGGGTATTGGCGGCCCGTCAACCATGATCCGGTAACCTCCCCAAGGATTCGGTGCGTGAGTTCGTGGTAGCGGATGGTGTCCGGAACCTCCGGTAAGTCACGGGTGTGACACCATCCGGCACTTCGTCGCAGAGATTCGCTTAGGGTGGGCAAGTGCGTGCTGCGCGGGTGGCTTTGATAGTCCTGCTCGGACTGGGTTTGGCGGGATATTCCGCGTGGCTGCTGGAGTTCTTCATGCAGACCGGGGTGTCGCCGACCGAACAGCCGGTCTGGGATTTGTTCTACGCGCAGCCGGTCTTCCAAGTCGCGGCGGGCATCGGCGGCGTGGCCTTTTTCCTCACCGGACCCGCCCTGATGCGGCTCGCGCCGGCGCACTGGAGCGGCCGGCTGACATCAGTTTCGGTGTCGGTGTTCGGGATCGTGCTGATGGTGTGCGCGGGCGTCCCGGAGACGGTGGTGACGCCGAACCTGCTGAGCGCGGCCGTCGCCGTCGGCGCGTTCAGCCTGATCTTCTGGTGGCCGTCCGGTTGGCGAGCTTGTGCGGTGGGTTGCCTGGTGGTCGTGCTGGTCGCGTGGGGGCTGGTGGTGGCGTCGACGCTGGCCGGGCATCTGGAGGGCGTGTTCACCCGGGTTCAGCTGGTGGTGCACGCGGCGCAGGTCGTGATCGGCGGCGCGTACGTCATGCAGACCCCGGTCCCGGTCCGCGGCCGAAAATTGTCGGTGGCGGGTGCGATGCTGCGGAGCAACAGACACCGGAAGTGAGGCCACCATGGCTGGCAAAGTCTCCCCGACCCCCGACGAACGCGGCGGTTTGCTCGGTTTCCTGGCTCAGCAGCGGCAAGCGGTGAAGACCGCCGCGTACGGCCTGACCGACGACCAGGCGCGCGCCGTGCCCAGCGCGAGCGCCCTGAGCGTGGGCGGGCTGCTGAAACACGTGTCGTCCACCGAAAGCGGCTGGATCGACCATGTGCTGCGCATCCCGCCGAAGCCCTTCGCCGAAAGCATGGCGACCTACCAGGAAAACTACCGCCTCGGCCCGGACGAGACGCTGGAGTCGGCCATCGCGGCCTACGACCAGGTGGCCGCCCGCACCGAAGAGGTCATCGCCGGGATCGAGGACCTGAACCAGGAAGTCCCGGTCCCGAAGGACGTGCCCTGGTTCCCGGACGATGTGTCGGCCTGGTCCGTCCGCTGGGTGCTCCTGCACCTGATCGAGGAAACCGCCCGCCACGCCGGTCACGCCGACATCGTCCGCGAATCCCTGGACGGCGCCACCGCCATGCCCCTGCAAGCCGCGGCGGAGGGCTGGCCGGAGACGGACTGGCTGAAGCCGTGGAAACCGGCGGAATGAGCTGAGTTTCGCTGAACGTTCGCCCAGCCAGCCGCGATGGCCGAGCCAATCCGAGCGGGGTTGGGTTGGCGGGCTCAAGGGTGGATCGCCGGTCAGTCGCAGCGGCCGAGTTAGTCCAGGCGGCTTGGTTCCCGGTCAGTCGGCTGTGGGACTGGATGCCGCTGACCGTAACGGTTGGGTCGGTCGGCCAACGGGGACGAGTGATTCATTCGAGCGGACTGCTTCGCTCGGCTGCGGTGGTCACCTCCGAGGGGATTGCCTCGCTCGGCTGCGCTGGTCAGCTCACTGGCCTGGCTGGCGACGGGGCTGTCCTGGACGGGTCGGTGGCTGGCTGGCGACGGACGAGCCAGGGGGAGCGGCTTTCGGCTGGCCGAAATGACTGAGCCAGGGGGGAGCGGCTTTCGGTTGGCTGAGATGACTGAGCCAGGGGGAGTGGGCTTTCGGCTGGCTGAGATGACTGAGTCAGGCGGGTCGGACCGTGCCGGATCGTGCCGGACTAGTCGCGGACGTCGGCTCGTTGGCTCGTTGGCGCGGGGCCAGAGTCGTCGACCGGGCGGCTTCGACTGGCTGCGAGCTTCGGCAAGCGGGTGCACTCGGTGGGGAACCTGCCGCACTGGGGGTGCGGCTGGATTCCGGCCGAGTGCGCCAAAGCTCCAGCCCGACCAAGCGGCTTTCGCACGGCGGCCGGGCAAGCCTTCTACCGATCCTCAAGGCAGGCCAGTTCTCGCGCCGACCCCGTCAGAACAGCGTCGGTTCCTCCGGAAAAGCCCCTTCGATCACCAACATCCGCCGCTTCGTCTCGACCCCGCCCGGTGCTGAGAAGCCGCCGGTGTTCTTGCCTGCTCCCAAAACCCGGTGGCACGGCACGATGATCGGAAAAGGGTTGTTCCCCATCGCCTGCCCGACGGCCTGTGCGGAGCCTGGCGCGCCCAGCTGATGCGCGATATCCCCGTACGTCAGGACTTTCCCCGGCGGAATAGCCCGCGCGACGTCGTACGCGCGCCGGTTGAAGTCCGGCACGTCCCGGTAATCCAACGGTGCCGCACGCAGATCGCGAGCCTCTCCCGACAGCAGTGCGACGACATCCTCCACCACCGCGCGAAGTTCGTCTGGCACCGGCGATTCCGCCGCATCCGGGAAGCGCGTCGCGAGATGCGCGCGCGTCCGCTCAGCCGTGCTTCCCGGCAGTGCGGTTCCGATCACCGCACCGTCCCGCCAGGCGAGGCCGCACGCCCCGATCGGGGTGTCGAACACCGTGTACCCAACCGTCATGCCGCCCAGCGTACGACCCGGCACCGACAGAAACTGGCGAGAAAACGACACGACCCTGCACTCGCGACCATCGCCCTGAGCAACCCAGCCGAGCGCGTCTGGCAATGGCAATGGCGAACGGCACCCGAAGCTTCCGCCGGTCGAGCCGAAGCCAGCGTATCGAGCCTGGAGACCTCGGCCGGACGCTGGAACCGGGTTGCAGCAAGAGGCCCGGATAGCCGGGCCTCAGGACTCGGCCGACGGCACACCAGGTTCCAGCGTCCGGCTGCCAGCCAGTCACGCCGGGCACCCGCCTCCGAAGCGAAGCCGGAAATCCCGGTCAGCACGCCGTTCCGTCGCCTGGCTCCGTCGCCCGGCGGCACCGGAAGTCCCGGTCAGCACTTCGCTCCGTCCCCCGGCTCCGATGCCCGGCGGCGTCGCAAATCTCGGTCAGCACACCGTTCCGTCGCCCGGCTCCGATGCCCGGGGGTCGGAAATCCCGGTCAGGACTTCCGTTCCCGCCACCCGTTCGTCATCGGAAGCCGCCGGTCCCGGCCGAAGGCCTTGAACGTGATCTTCGTGCCCGGCGGGTACTGCCGCCGCTTGTACTCGGCTCGGTCGACCAGCCGCACGACCCGGTCGATGGTCTCCGGATCAAAGCCCGCCTCGATCAGATCCGCATACCCGCGGTCGTTCTCGACGTAATCGTCCAGGACGTCGTCCAGCAACTCGTAATCCGGCAGCGAATCCGAGTCCTTCTGGTCCGGCCGCAGCTCCGCCGACGGCGGCTTCGTGATCGAGTTTTCCGGGATCGGCGGCGTTTCCCCGCGCTTGGCCGCTTCCTCGTTCCGCCACCGCGCCAGCTGCCACACGTGCGTCTTGAACAAGTCCTTGATCGGCGCGAAAGCTCCGACCGCGTCACCGTAAATAGTCGAATAGCCGACGGCCAGTTCGGTCTTGTTGCCGGTCGCCAGCACCAGGTGTCCGTCCAAATTAGACAAAGCCATCAGCAGCATCCCGCGCACCCGCGCCTGGATGTTCTCCTCCGCGAGCCCGGTCAGCTGCAGCTGATTGACATACACGTCAACCATGTCGCCGATCGGCTCGACCCGGTAGTGCGCACCGATCCGCTCCGCCAAGTCGGAAGCGTCATCCCGCGAGTGCGACGACGAGTACTTCGACGGCATCGAAACGCCGTACACGTTGTCCCCGCCGAGTGCGTCCGCAGCCAGCGCCGCGCAGACCGCCGAGTCGATTCCGCCGGAGAAGCCGAACGTAACCGACGAGAAGCCGTTCTTGTGCACGTAATCGCGCAGCCCGACGACCAGCGCCGACCACACCTCGGCCTCGTCCGACAGCGGTTCGCTGATCGTCGGGGCGACCAGCGGCGAGTACTCAACCAGCGGCGAGTCATTCAACACCCGCCGGTGCACTTCCAGCCCGTCGAAAGAGCCAGTGGCAGCAGCACTAGCAACAGGCAGATCCAAGTCCAGCACCAGCAGGTGCTCCACGAACTGCGGCGCCCGCGCGAGCAGAGTCCCGTCCGCGCCGACCACCAGCGAGTCGCCGTCGAAAACCAGGTCGTCCTGTCCGCCGACCTGGTTCGTGTACACCAGCGGCGCGCCCGCCTCGGCCGCGCGCCGGGCGATCAGCGGCAGCCGCTGTTCGTCCTTCGAGCGCTCGTACGGCGACGCGTTCGGCGCGACCACCAGGTCGACTCCGGCCTTGCCCAGCGCGGAGATCGGCCCGCCGTCCTGCCAGATGTCCTCGCAGATCACCATGCCGATGTCGACGCCGTGCAGCCGCAGCACCTCGAGTTCGGTGCCCGGTTTGAAGTACCGGTGCTCGTCGAACACCCCGTAGTTCGGCAGGTGGTGCTTGAACTGCCGGGCGACGACCTCGCCGCGGTAGAGCGCCGCCGCCGCGTCGCGCGGGCCGATTTCGTCGTGGTCGAGATAGCCGACGTACGCGAGCACGTCGCCGCAGCCTGCCTCGTCGAGCCGGCGCGCCAGTTCGGTCACCGAGCGCCGGGACGCGTCGGCGAACGTGCGCCGGAGCGTGAGGTCCTCGACCGGATAACCGGTCTGGGACATCTCCGGGAACACGACGACGTGCGCGCCCGCCTCGGCGGCCTTGCGGGTCCACTCGACGGTGAGCGCGGTGTTCCCGTCGATGTCGCCGACGGTGGTGTTGACCTGGGCCAGTGCGATGCGCAGTTGCGGCATGCCGCCATTCTGTCCCACCGCACCGACAGAAACTACGCAGAGGTGAGCCAGAGAACGGCGAAGGGCCCCTCACCCGCGGCGAGGGGCCCTTCGAAAGAAGGAATCAGGACTTCTTCATCCGCATCATGCTGCGCACCTTCTTGACCGTCTGCTCGAAGTCCGAGTCGAACGGGTTGTCGTGCACCAGGTACGTCCACGTCGTGTTCGCCCGCCGCACGCCGACGTCCTCGAGGTCGAGGCCGTTGTCGGTGATCTCGGCTTCCTCGAGCGTCTTCGCCGCGCGCGAGGCGGATTCGGCGATGATCTTGTGGAATTCCGGGATCGCCGCGCGGTGGAACTCGTCCAGCGGCGTCTCGCGGGCCAGCGCGCGCAGGTGGATGCTCTCGCGCACGTCGGTGAGGTACGCCAGGTGGTCCGACCACAGCTGGTCGAGGTGGAACAGCCGGACCTCGCGGCACACCTGCTCGAGCCGGTCGGAGTCGTCCAGCTTTTCCTTCAGCTCGGCGAACTTCTCCGGCTGCGCCTTCTCCAGCTCCTCGGCCGCGAGCCCGGTGTGCAGCACCTTGTCGCGGTGTTCCAGCAGCTCGGCGCGCTGCCGCTCGATCAGCCGCGTGTAACGCCAGGTGTTGCGGTGGATCTCCAGGTCGACGCCCTCGGCCACGCGCTGGGCGTGGTTGAGCTGCCGGTGCGCGGCCGGGTCGGTGATCTCGCCGGTCTCGGTGTCCGCGTCGATGCCGTCCGGCAGATCTGGCGCGTTCGACAGCACGAGGTCGTCGTTGAGGCTCGCGAAGAAGATCGCGCTGCCCGGGTCGCCCTGTCGTCCGGACCGCCCGCGCAGCTGCCCGTCGAGACGGCTCGACGGATACCGCGCGGTGCCGATCACGTGCAGGCCGCCCAGCTCGGCGACCTCTTCGCGGGTCGCGCCGTCGCTGCCGCCGAGCCGGATGTCGGTACCGCGGCCGGCCATCTGCGTGGACACGGTGACCGCGCCCTTCTTGCCCGCCTCGGCGATGATCGCAGCCTCTTCGGCGTCGTTGCGCGCGTTCAGCACGACGCACGGCAAGTCGACCTTCGCCAGTTTTTCCGCCAGCTCCTCGGACTCCGCGACGTCCTGGGTGCCGACGAGGATCGGCCGCCCGGTTTCGTGCACCGTGCGGATCTCCTCCTCGATCGCGCGCAGTTTCTGCGACGGCGAGGCGAAAACCCGGTCCGGCAGGTCCTCGCGGACGTTCGGGGTGTTCGGCGGGATCACCGCGACCTCGAGCTTGTAGAACTCGCGCAGCTGCTCGGCGACCGCGACGGCGGTACCGGTCATGCCCGCGACCTCGGGGTAGCGCGCGAGCAGCGCCTGCACGGTGATCGAGTCGAGAATCTCGCCCCGGTCGGTGGCGGTGACCTGCTCCTTCGCCTCGACCGCGGCCTGGAGGCCGTCCGGCCAGCGCTGCAGTTCGGCGACGCGGCCGCGGGCGGCGTTGATCAGCTGCACCTTGCCGTCGCGGACCAGGTAGTCGACGTCGCGGGTGAGCAGCGCGTGCGCGTGCAGGGCGACGTTCACCGCGGCGAGCCGGTCCGAACCGGACTCGTCGTACAGGTCGACGCCGCCGAGCGACTTCTCCACGACCGACGCGCCGGCGCTGGTCAGCCACGCGTTGCGGCCCTCGGAGTCGGTCTCGTAGTGCAGGCCGAGCCGCAGCCGCCGGACGATCTTGGCGACCTCCTCGTCGGCGTCGTTGTGGTCGATCGAACCGGCCATGACCAGCGGCACGCGTGCCTCGTCGACCAGCACCGAGTCGGCCTCGTCGACGATCGCCACCTCGGGGGCCTTCTGCACGAGGTCGTCGGCGTTGGTGACCAGGCGGTCGCGCAGCACGTCGAAGCCGATCTCGGCGACCGCGCCGTAGGTGACCTCCTTGCCGTAGGCCTCCTTGCGCTCCTCCTTCGAGTGCGCCGGCTCGACCCAGCCGACGGTGACGCCGAGCAGGTCGTACACCGGGCCCATCCACTCCGCGTCGCGGCGGGCGAGGTAGTCGTTGACCGTGACCACGTGCACCCGGCGGCCGCGCAGCGCGTACCCGGCCCCGGCCAGCGCGCCGGCGAGCGTCTTGCCCTCACCGGTCTCCATCTGCACGACGTGCCCGGTGAGCAGGCCCATGGTGCCGAGCAACTGGACGTCGAAGGCCCGCTCGCCGAGCTTGCGCCGGGCGGCCTCGCGGCCGAGCGCGCAGATCTCGATCAGCTGGCTGTCGGTGAACGAGGCGGCCCCGCCGATGGCGTCCCGCAGCTTGCCCGCGCGCTCGGTGAGCTCGGCGTCCTCGAGCTTCTCCAGCTCCGGTTCGAGCTTCTCGACGGCGGGCAGCAGCGCTTCGTAACGGGTCAGCTCGACGCTGCCCGGCCGCTGGATGATCCGGCGGAGCCGCTTGCCCACCCGGCTGATCAGTGCCACCCCTGGTCTCCTCGTGTCGATGTGTCTCCGGTCGCACCCCGCACTGCCCAACGCGCCGACGGTGCGTTCGAGTTCCGCGCCCGGATGGCACGATCAAACCGTGCCACGTCATCCCAGCGCCAGCCCGAAAGTCCATCCGTTCGTCGCGTTAGCGGCTGCCGGCCTGCTCGCGACCACGCTCGCGGCGTGCTCGTCGAAGTCCGACCAGGCCGCGCTAGCTCCGACGGTCGAATCGCACGCGCCGGTGGGCCCGGTGCCCGCCGGACTGGAGCGGTTCTACGGGCAGAGCGTGTCCTGGTCCGCGTGTGCACCCTACGCGACCTCGGACGACGCGCGATCCGCCTTCAAAGCGCAGGGAATCGAGTGCGGACGGCTCACGGTCCCGTTGAACTACGACAAACCGGACGGGCAGACGATCACCATCGGCGTGCTGCGCCACCGCGCGAGCGATCCGGGCCAGAAAATCGGTTCGCTCGTGGTGAACCCGGGCGGACCGGGCGCTTCGGGCATGGTCGCCGCGGCGGGCCTGACGGACCAGGTGTCGAAGTCCGATCTGGGCGACCGGTTCGACCTCGTCGGCTTCGACCCGCGGGGGATCGGGGCCAGCGAACCGCAGATCAAATGCCTGACCGGACCCGAGCGCGACGCCGACCGCGCCGACGACAGCGAGACCGACGGTTCTCCCGCTGGCGTCGCGAAGCAGGAGGCGGAGCAGAAGGACTTCGCCGCGAAGTGCACACAGCGGACGAAGTATGGCGACGACATGCTCGCGCACGTCGGCACGCGCGACGTCGTTAAGGACATGGATGTGCTGCGAAGCGTCCTAGGCGACGAGAAGCTCACGTACCTCGGCTACTCGTACGGCACGCGCATCGGGTCCACGTACGCGGAGACCTTCCCGAAGAACGTGCGCGCGCTCGTTCTCGACGGCGCTGTCGACCCGACGCAGAGCCCGGAAGACTCACTCGTCGCACAGGGCCAAGGTTTCGGCGGAGCGTTCAACGAGTTCGCGAAGTGGTGCGCGGCGCGTCAGGACTGCGCGCTCGGCAACAACCCGGCTGAAGCGACGAAGCAGTTTCAAGACCTCACGCGCCGGCTGATCGACTTCCCGGTGCCGGTGGGCGACGGCCGCAAGCTGTCGTACGACGACGCGACCACTGGTGCCATACAGTCCCTCTACCAGCAAAATCTCTGGGAGTACCTGAACACCGGGCTGAACGAGCTGAAGCTGCAGCGCGGCACGACGTTGGAGAAGCTCGCCGACATCTACAACGAGCGCAATCCGGACGGCAGCTACGGCACCACGCAGGACGCCTTCATCGCGATCCGCTGCGTCGACGACCCTCGTGTCACCGATCCGAAGCAGATCCTCGAAGGCCAGGAGAAATACGTAAAGGCGGCACCGTTCCTCGACGACGGCCGCCAGGCCAGCTCCGCCCGCGACGCGTGTGCGTTCTGGCCGGTGCCGAACACGTCGAAGCCGCACGAGCCGAACGTCGAGGGCCTGCCGAAGACCCTGACGATCTCGACGACGAACGACCCCGCGACGCCGTACCAGGCGGGCGTGAATCTCGCGAAGGCGCTGAAGGGTTCGCTGCTGACCTTCGAAGGGACGCAGCACACGGTGTTCCTTCAGGGCAACGCGTGCGTCGACAAGGCGGGCGCGGAGTACCTGATCGACGGCACGACGCCGCCCGACGGCACTCGCTGTAAGGCCAACTGAGGTTGCGCTGGCTCGCGACGGTTGTGGTGGCGATGATGCTCGCCGCTACGGCTTGCGCGAGCCAGCGGGCAGCGCTCGATTGGGGACCGTGTGCGCCGTACGCGCAGACTGCTTTCGAGAAGGGCCTGTACGCGGACGAGTCGGTCGACTGTGCCCGGCTGACGGTGCCGCTCGACTACGCGAACCCGCAGAGCCGAACGGTATCGATCGGTTTGCTGCGGCATCGGGCCACCGATCCGGCACACCGGATCGGCTCTCTCGTGCTCAACCCCGGTGGGCCGGGCAGTTCGGGGATGACCGCGGCGGCCACATTGGCGCAGCCTGCCGGAACTCTTGCCCGGCAATTCGACCTGGTCGGCTTCGATCCTCGCGGTGTTCACGCGAGCGAGCCTCGGATCCGTTGCCAGTCGGATGCCGAGCAGGACGCCGCTCGTACGTCAGATGCCGGGAGCGCTGGCTGTCTTGAAAAGACCGGCGGGGAGTTTCTCGCTCACGTAGGCACGCGAGAGGTCGTACGCGACCTCGACGCGCTTCGTGTCGCCCTCGGCGACGCGAAGCTCACGTACCTCGGCTACTCGTACGGCACGCAGATCGGTTCGGCGTATGCAGAGGCGTATCCGGACAAGGTGCGCGCCATGGTCCTCGACGGCGCCATCGACCCCGCACAGAACTTGCCGCAGACGCTGATCGCGCAGACCGCCGGGTTTCAGGACGCCTTCACCCGCTTCGCGCAGTGGTGCGCGAAGCGGCCTGGGTGCCCACTGATCGGCGACGCGACCGCCGCCTTCCAGCGAATCGCCCGCCCTCCGGTCTCCGCACTGCCCGGCCGCACGCTGTCCTTCGCCGACACCGTCACCGCGACGGAAGCCGCGCTCTACTCCCGCGCGCAGTGGCCGAATTTGCAGCAAGCACTGGAAGAACTAGCGACCAGGCGTAGCGGCGCGAAGCTGCTTCAGATGGCCGACGACTACTACCAACGCGACGAGAACGGCCACTACAGCGGAGCCTTCGACGCCTACTACGCCGTCCGCTGCGTCGACTACGCCCGCGTCACCGACCGCACGGTCATCGACGCCGCGCACAGCCAAATGCTTACCGGCGCACCGTTCCTCACCGGCAGCTCGCCCGACGCGCACGAACTCGACACCTGCGCGACCTGGCCCGTACCGCCGACCTCACGGCCGCACAGTCCGTCCGCGCCCGGCCTGCCGAAGACGCTCGTCATCTCGACCACGCATGACCCGGCTACGCCCTACCGCCAGGGCATAGCGCTCGCGAAAGACCTCAACGCCGCACTGCTGACTGTCGACGACGTACAGCACGCAGCGTTCCTGAAAGGCAACGCCTGCGTCGACAAGGCGGCAACGACGTACCTCAGCACGGCCATCGCCCGAGACGGCAACTGCTAGGGCTGCTGATCCGTCAGCAGGACTTCGTACATCACCGGGCTATCCCGGACCGTCGCTGGCGGCACCTGCAGCCACATCCGCGCGAAGCGGCGCGGCTCGGCCGCCGTCACCCAGATCTTCACGTTGACGTCCGCGTGGATCTGCGGAATCAGCGTCGCCGCGACAGCCTGGGGCACGGTTCCGCCGACGCGGTAGCCGTCGACGTGCTGGATCGTCTCGCGGATTTCGGTTTTCGGCTGCTGGAGCGAGCCGAGGAGACGGATCAGGCCTCCGTGCGGGCCGAGGAACCGGCCGACAGTGAAGGGCGTGGGGCCGTTCGTTTCGCGACCCTTCGTGTCCTTGGTGGTCGCGGTGTGCCCGGAGACGGTGAACGAGAACGACCGATCGGTGAATTCCGCGCTGCCGCTCGCCTGGCCGCCGCTCTTGAGGGTCGCGTTTCCGACGAGCTTGGTCATCGGCAGGCCGGGCAGCACGCCGTTGACGCCGACCGAGAAGTGCAGGCTGGCGACCTTGGAGAAGTTCTCCTTGGCGGCGGCGAGCAATCCGTCCGCCGCGGGCAAGGGGGGTGCCGCGGTGCAACCGCCGACCAGCCCGAGGAGCAGCAGCGCCGGCAGGACACGTCGGCTGAGCATGGCCGAGAGCCTACTTGGTTGGCCCGATCCTTTCGGATGGTGTCCTTCCGGCCACTGTCGACAGAGTTCCGGGCGCACCAGACTTACTGCTCGTGACCGTTGAGACTCGTCCTGCCCGCCGCCTGCACCGCGCCTGGTTCGTCGCGGCGGCCGCGTTCGTCGCCCTCCTCGCCGCCGCCGGCTTCCGCGCCGCGCCGGGTGTCCTGATCGATCCGCTGCACCAAGAGTTCGGTTGGTCCCGCGCCACGATCGGCTCCGCCGTCTCAGTCAACCTCGTCCTGTACGGCCTCTTCGCGCCCTTCGCCGCAGCGCTGATGGAGCGGTTCGGCATTCGCCGCGTCGCGGCTACCGCACTGTGCGTTGTCGCTCTCGGCGCGGGCGGCACGGTCTTCATGAGCGCCAGCTGGCAGCTGATCCTCTGCTGGGGCGTGCTCGTCGGCCTCGGCACCGGCTCGATGGCGATGAGCTTCGCCGCGATGGTCGCGACGCGCTGGTTCGTGCGCCACCGCGGCGTCGTTACCGGCGTACTGACCGCCGCCGGAGCGACCGGACAGCTGATCTTCCTGCCGTTGATCGCGTCGCTCGCGGTGGACGACGGCTGGCGCACGGCGTCCATGGTCATCGCCATCGCGGCTCTCGCGGTGGTCCCGGTCGTGCTGCTGGCTGTACGCGATCACCCTGCCGACGTCGGCGCTGTCGCGTACGGAGCGCCCGAAGGCACCGAAGTGGAGCGCCCCGCGCCGAAGGTCGGCACTGTCCGCCGAGGGCTGACGGTGCTGTTCCAGGCCGCGCGCACCCGTACGTTCTGGCTGCTCGCTATCGGCTTCGCCATCTGCGGGGCGACCACGAACGGGTTGGTCAGCACGCACTTCGTCCCGGCCGCGCACGACCACGGCATGCCGCAGACGACCGCGGCGAGCCTGCTCGCCCTGGTCGGTGTCTTCGACGTGGTGGGAACGATCGCGTCGGGATGGCTCACCGACCGGGTCGACCCACGGATCCTGCTCGGCGTCTACTACGCGTTGCGGGGAGTTTCGCTCGCCCTGTTGCCGCAGCTGTTCACGGACTCGGTCCAGCCGAGCATGTGGGCGTTCATCCTCTTCTACGGCCTCGACTGGGTGGCGACCGTCCCGCCGACGGTCGCGCTCTGCATCCGCTCCTTCGGGGAAGCCGGTCCGATCGTGTTCGGCTGGGTCTTCGCCTGCCACCAGCTGGGCGCGGCGTTCGCCGCGTCCGCCGCGGGCGCGGTGCGCGACCAGCTCGGCGACTACGCGGTCGCCTGGTACGTCGCCGCCGGGCTCGCGGTCGTCGCCTCGGTCGCGTCCCTGTCGATCAGCCGGTCCAGGAAACCCCAGCTCGCACAACTCGCGTGAACCCGTCTCCGATGTGGGTGACCCGTGAAACATGGCGTTAACACGTGCTGGTTAGGGTTCGGCCATGGATCGCCAGCAGGAATTCGTGCTCCGCACTTTGGAAGAGCGCGACATCCGTTTCGTTCGCCTGTGGTTCACCGACGTGCTGGGATTTCTGAAGTCCGTCGCGGTCGCGCCCGCCGAACTGGAGGGCGCGTTCAGCGAGGGCATCGGGTTCGACGGCTCGGCCATCGAAGGCTTCGCGCGCGTCTACGAGTCGGACATGGTCGCCAAGCCCGACCCGTCGACGTTCCAGGTGCTGCCGTGGGAGACCCCCGACGGCGGCCCGTACTCCGCGCGGATGTTCTGCGACATCGCGATGCCCGACGGTTCGCCGTCCTGGGCCGACCCGCGGCACGTGCTGCGCCGCCAGCTGTCGAAGGCCAGCGAAGCCGGGTTCACCTGCTACGTGCACCCGGAGATCGAGTTCTTCCTGCTCGCCAACCTCCCCGACGACGGCAGCGAGCCCGAGCCCGCCGACAACGGCGGCTACTTCGACCAAGCCAGCCACGCCACCGCGACGCACTTCCGCCGGCACGCGATCGAAACCCTCGAGGCGATGGGCATCTCGGTCGAGTTCAGCCACCACGAGGGCGCGCCGGGGCAGCAGGAAATTGACCTTCGCTACGCCGACGCCCTGACCATGGCCGACAACGTGATGACGTTCCGTTACGTCGTCAAGGAGGTCGCGCTGACCCAGGGCGTGCGCGCGACCTTCATGCCGAAGCCGTTCACCGACCAGCCCGGCTCCGGCATGCACACCCACGTCAGCCTGTTCGAAGGCGATCGCAACGCGTTCTACGACGCCGAGGACCCGCACGAGCTCTCCGAGACCGGCAAGGCGTTCGTCGCCGGGGTCCTGCACCACGCCAAGGAAATCTCCGCGGTCACCAATCAGTGGGTCAATTCCTACAAACGGCTGATCAGCGGCAGCGAGGCCCCGACGACGGTGTCGTGGGGGAGGGCGAACCGCTCGGCGCTCGTGCGCGTGCCGATGTACTCGCCGGGCAAGGCGTCGTCGCGGCGCGTGGAGATCCGGACGCTCGATTCGGCGTGCAACCCGTACCTGGCCTACTCGGTGATACTGGCCGCGGGGCTGAAGGGCATCGAAAAGGGCTACGAGCTGCCGCCGCCCGCCGAGGACAACATCTGGCAGCTGTCGGACTCCGAACGCCGCGCCGCCGGTTACTCGCAGTTGCCGCAGAACCTCGGCGAGGCGCTCGCCGAGATGGAGAAGTCGGAGTTGCTGCCGGAAGCGCTCGGCGAGCACGTTTACGACTTCTTCTTGCGCAACAAGCGGGTCGAGTGGGACAACTACCGGAGCGCGGTCACTCCGTACGAGCTCCGGACCCTGTTGCCGATGCTCTGACGGGCCCCCGGGCCGTGCTCCGACGTTGGGGAGGCATCGGAACATGGGAAAAAGACTGCCCGCCGTACTCGCCGCACTGGTCGCGGCGGCGGGCTTGGCCACCGCGCCGCCGGCGGTCGCGATGCAGGATGAACCCGCGGTCGACGCGGCGGGCCTGCACTTCGACCTCGACCGCGCCGACATCCCGTTCCTGCAGCACCGGATGGCGGCCGGCCAGCTCACTCCGACCCGGCTGACCAGCGCGTACCTCGCCCGGATCCGGGTGCTGGACCCGAAGGTCAACGCCGTCCTCGCGCTCAACCCGGCCGCGCTCGCGCAAGCCGCGGCCAGCGACGTCCGGCACCGGACCGGCCGCACCCGCGGTCCGCTCGACGGGATCCCGGTGCTGGTCAAGGACAACGTCGACACCCACGACCAGCAGACCACCGCCGGTTCGCGCGCGCTGCGGAGCCGTCCGGCCAAGGACGCCACGCTGATCACCCGGCTGCGCGACGCGGGCGCGGTGATCCTCGGCAAGGCGAACCTGTCGGAATGGGCCAACTTCCGCGCCGCGAAGCCGACTTCCGGCTGGTCCGGCGTCGGCGGCCAGACCAACAACCCGTACGTCCTGGACCACAACCCGTGCGGTTCCTCCGCCGGGTCCGCGGCCGGCGTCGCCGCGTCGCTCGCGCAGGTCGCGATCGGCAGCGAGACCGACGGGTCGATCGTGTGCCCGGCCGGGATGACCGCGACCGTCGGGCACAAGCCGAGCCTCGGGCTCGTCAGCCGCACCGGCGTCGTGCCGATCTCCGCGGAGCAGGACACGGCGGGACCCATCGCGCGCAACGTCGTCGACACCGCGCTGACGCTCTCGGTGCTGCAGGGCCGCGACCCGTCCGACCCGGCCACTCTGCGCTACCCGTCGACCCAGCCGACCGACTACGCGAAACTCCTCCGCCCCGGCGTCCTGCACGGCACCCGGATCGGCCTGTGGCGACTGCCGGTGCTCGGCCCGGACACGGACGCCGTGGTCAGCAAGACGAAGGCTTCGCTGGAACGCGCCGGCGCGACGGTCGTCGAGGTCAACCTGCCGTACCAGGACCGGCTCTCGGAACTGGAGTTCCCGGCGCTGCTGACCGAGTTCCACCGAGACATCGATGCCTACCTCGCCACCCGTCCCACCGGCCCGCGGAACCTGGCCGACCTCATCGCGTACAACCGCGCTGACCCGCTGGAACGCACCTGCTTCGCTGGTCAGGAACTGTTCGAGCAGGCGCTCGCCGCGCCCGGCCCGCAGGATCCGGCCTACCTGAAGAACCGGGCCGAGCTGACCGACCTGGCGCGCCGGTCCCTCGACGAGACCCTCGCGAAGTACGACCTGGACGCCATCGCGTCGCCGACGAACCCGCCGGCCTGGAAGACGGACTGCAAGGTCGGCGACAACGACGTGATCCCGTCGTCGACCCCGGCCGCGGTGGCGGGGTACCCGGCTGTCACGGTCCCGGCCGGTTCGGTCGGACCGCTGCCGGTGGGGATTTCGTTCATGGGCGGACAGTGGACGGACGGGAAGATGCTCGCCCTGGCCGCGGACTACACGCGGGTCGCGCCGGTTCGGGTTCCGCCTCGGTACCTGCCCCGGTTGCCTGGGTAAGCCTTCGGGGTGACGGTTTGTGGCCGCCGGTCAGTGCACTGCACTGGCCGGCGGCTTTCGTTTTTGGCAGGTTTCGCTGGGGATCGAGCGGGCCGGGCAGTCGGCTGACCTGCGTAATCGGGTTGCGCGGGCGGGCGCGAAGGGGTGGACTTGGGCTGGTTCGAGGGCGTCCGGGCGGAGACCTGGGTCACTCGAGGGCGCTCCGGAGCCCTTCCGGACGCTCCCGAGCGCCCGCGAACCGGTCGAATCGGCCCGCTGTCAAGGCGCTGACCAGCGTCGATGCCGTTAAGTGACCCCCCTGTTTTCGGGTGGTTGGAAGGCATGTAATCTTCTCTTCGTCGCCAGGAACACCGGGCCGGCGGGGCCGAAAGCCTCACCGACCAGGAGCCAGGGCCGAGCGGGTTGACACCGCGAAACGGACCAGGTAATGTTCAGCGTCGGCCCACGAGCGGCCGCCGACTCCCTACGACTAGCTTGTAGGTACCGGCATGCTCGACCAAAAGCTTGAAATAACGCATCGAGTTGGGCCTGGTTGATTCCGGGGCTGGTTCGGGGTGTGTTGCTTGAGAACTCAACAGTGTGCTAGTGAACTAAGCCAGTAGAGCTTAATATGAAACCCCCTCGTCGGGGTTTCCTTTGAGAATGATTGAGAAGTAGTCTCGATCGAACTTTACAGCATTGTTGGAGAGTTTGATCCTGGCTCAGGACGAACGCTGGCGGCGTGCTTAACACATGCAAGTCGAACGCTGAACCGGTTTCGGCCGGGGATGAGTGGCGAACGGGTGAGTAACACGTGGGTAATCTGCCCTGTACTCTGGGATAAGCCTGGGAAACTGGGTCTAATACCGGATATGAC